>JAKONH010000045.1 GCA_022702045.1 Spirosomataceae bacterium | reverse complement strand
CGACTACGAAGGCCTGTTCGCGCCAGGCTGTCGAAAATGGCTGCTACGCCCAGCACAGCTGCCGTTCGCGACGCGTTATCATCCGCTCCATGGTAAACAAGTCCGCCGAAGGTGCCTATATGATCGTAATGCGCCGACACGACAATTATTTCCCTTTTCAGATCAAGGCCGGGCAGGAGCCCCCCCAGATTGATGCCGAACAACGCCCGACTACTGTCCTGCCGTGATAACGGTCCGTCGGCTAATTCAGCTTGTCGGTAGGTGGTCGGTGCTTGCCGGCTGCTACCAGGCAGATTGCCAAACGTGGCCACATTGGTGAAGAGTATAAGGAACGTCTGCCGGTATGATGTTTGAACAGAATCCAGATTGAAAATAGGTACCAAATGATTTGCTCGTAGCGCGCGTTGGCAGTAGGCAGCTGCCCGACGTTGCCCGATCGTACCCGTTCGACGGCCCTGCATGCTATCAGCCGCCAGATTATAGACATGCGTTCGCAGCAGTGAGTCAGAAACGATAAGCTGGTGTACGGCTGACTGGGACAGGCAGCGGGACAGATTGATGATGAAGCTGCACAGGACAAGCGATAAAAAGCGAACGGCGGAACAGGGCATGATGTGCAGACTGAGTAATGGGGCTTGCAAAATAGGGCCTGAGCCCGTACATTTGGCTTAGTTTAAGGGCAATCCATATGGCGTGTCGGCCAAAACTGAGTAAGTGGGTCCCGTAGCTCAGCTGGATAGAGCATCTGCCTTCTAAGCAGACGGTCAAGCGTTCGAATCGCTTCGGGGTCACGTTGAAAGTCAGCTGCTTACAACAAATGTAAGTAGCTGACTTCGTTTTTGACTAACACGTTTCCTACCACAAGTATAGCATAGCGCCACTATCGGCATGAGACACTGGTACAGATTACTGGCTGTGCTGAATCATCCCGGCCTTGAGCGTTGTAGTGCCAGGTAGAACGAACAAGTAACACCACAGCGCAAGCTCGGCGATTCTAAATTTGATAGTCCGTCATTGAGCTTTGGGCCAGCCCCGACGTTGAGCCGCACAGGCGGCCCTGTGGCCTCGGAGCTTTTTTTGATCACGTCTTGAAGCATCTGTTGTCCGGGCTTAGATCGGCGACTAACTGCTTCAGTTGCTGGTTTTCTTCCATGCGATGTCCGCTTCGAACTGGCGAAGCCGACGAAGTTTGGGAATACCTAGGCATCCATACTTCCTTTTCCACAGGGCCGCCTGTGCGGTTGTAGAATATAGCCTCATTGATACCCATCTTGCGGCAAACCTCAGTGACGACGGTTCCCGTATCAGCCTGCCGACGCGCCAAAACGATTTGTTCTTCGGTAAATTTGGCGGCCGCCGTGCGGTCTTCTTCATAAGCGATCATTAGTTGTTTAAACTATCGTGAAATCGACCGAATTCTCTACTTTACAGTGGTCCAGTTCAGTGGGGGAGGTCACCTTGCGATCGAGAAGGTGATTCGGGTAGCAGCCTTTTATGGAAGAGTAGCCACCGTAGACAGCGAGACGGTTGCTATGAGCACACGACTGCTGCAAATGATCAGGCCGCAGCTTGGTTACGAGTAGGTACGCGTGGTCAAGTGTTTCCAACCTACGCCACACCTGTAGGGTCAATTGACCACTAAGCCATTGATCGAATCGTTATGTTCGTCAAATCAAGCGCAAGGCTACTGCTCGTTCTGTGGGTAGGCCTGATCGGTTGCCGACCGGAGGATCCGCCATCTAGCTGGTAACTGGGCACAAAACTGCGTTCAACTATCACCTGGAGGGATACCAGATAACTGGCCTGTGTTGTGCGTATATCATTCTGCCCCGGTTTAGGCTGCAAACCTATCGACCCTTTTCGATTGACGCGCAATACGTCACCTTCGCAAGTGCCGCCTATACGGGTCTGATTCCCCGGGTGCAACGATGAGCTATCAGCTTGAGATGGGTATAGCTACTTTGTCTTGACATTTTGCCTGTGATTAATAAGTGAAGCGATGAAATACAAAGGCGGTTACTGGCTGCTAATCCTGCTATGGTTTGCCCTTAGCTGCTCCGAAAAGGAAATAGTTGCTGATGAGTATGGCCTGCAAGGAAGCTGGCGACTCTACGAAGAAGGTGGCTCACCGGGCTTCGGCTACTTTGTAACCCCCGTGCCGGCCGACCCACTACAGCGCTTGATGTTCACGAGTAATGGACAGGTTTTGACCGAAGGCGAGCGCTTCAGTAGTTTCGGCCGAGTAGCCTATTACCACATCGATTCAACCAGCGCAGGACCTCGGCTGATGTTGTCGGCCGAGCCAGCCGGAAAGACCTTCTTGGGTGGAAGCTTCCAGATTCGAGCAGACACACTGCGCATTGTTCCTGTTTGTTATGAAGGATGTCACTACAGTCTAGTCAGAATGCGGTGAGGAGGTTACGGCTTTGTAATGAGTTAGTTGCTCAATCGTCGTATGGCTTGCCAGGTTCGTGCTTTTTTACGAATACCGTCAGGCTCCAGTAGTTCCTAGGCCTTGGCCATATCCCGCAACGCATCGCCCCGATAGTCTGTCCCCTCGGGAAATGATACCCAACTCACCCAATCGTAGTTCCAGCAGTAGAGAAGCCGAAATAATACACGGGCCTGACTTCGGGCACTTGTATCAATGTCGCCATTAATGTGGGAATAGCGTATTACGCCTTCGAGCTGACCGTACGGATAAACTTAAACTTCACCGCGTATCCAGTACCCGTCCCAGGTGAAGTGAACAAGTAAATTCCCGTTGTCTGTGCTGTCAGGTATGACTAGCCTTATTGGCTGCTGCTCGACAGCAACGACTGGTTTGCGTTCAAGCTTCCAACGTGGTTTAGGTAGATCGCTCATAGTACATGCAGTGTAGCCGCTACAGAATTCCTTGGCCTACTTTAGTTAATTGGTACTGGTACTAAGGAAATCCGGAAGGCTAGATAAAGGCTAAATCGCATTCATGTGCCTGGCAACAAAACCAGTATCGAGCATTCTCCGCAAATGCTGATTGGGTATGGTTGCAATCCCTGCATCTTTATCAGTGGATTTATGCCCGTCACATTCCTTATCTATCAGACTGGACGTCTGCTGTTGTTGGGGCGGTGGGCAGGGCGGCTACATCGCGTTCCCGTTCGGTCTGTTCGACATAAACAGCATGATCGGCTGGCTCAATCCGGATACCAGCCTGATTGGCGTATGCCTGGGTGAACTCAGCTCCGAAGTACAAAATAGCCGCCGTGTAGTAGAGCCAGGTTAGCAGGACGATGAGCGAGCCAGCTGCTCCGTAGGTAGAACTGGTGCCGGTCGTATCGATATAAAAGCCGATGCCGTAACGCCCTACGGCAAACAGTAGAGCCGTGAACAAGGCCCCCCAACGCACGTCCCGCCAGCCAATTTTTACGTCGGGTAATACTTTGAAAATGATACCGAACAGAACGGTGATCACGGCGGTACTGACCAGAAAATTGAGGGCACTGATCAGATAGGTACTCACCCCCGGAAACAAGCGGGTTAACTCGTCGCCCAGGACCAGCAGGATACCATTGATCACAAACGAGACTAGTAGCAGAAAGCCGATGCTGATAATCAGGGAGGACGATAATAGCCGATCCTTAACCAGTTTAAGCCAGCCTTTTTCGGGCTTGGGTTTGACCCGCCAGATGAGATTGATCGAGTCCTGGATTTCGACGAACACGCTTGTGGCACCTACCAGCAACGTAGCGATGCTGATGAAGAGTGCCGTGTTGGATTTGCCCGACAGACTCGTGCTTTTGATCATGTCCTGAATCTGTTTGGCCGCGTCGGTACCCACCAGTCCGTCGATTTGCCCGACGATCTGGCCCTGAATGGCTTCTTCGCCCAGGAAAATGCCCAGCAATGAGATGACCAGCACCAGCAGTGGCGCTACGGAGAACACGGTGTAGTAAGCGAGGGCCGCACTTAGTTTAAGGCCTCGGTCATCCATAAAGCTGATACCGGCCTGCTTGAGAATCGACCACCAGTTAACACGCTTGGTTGTCTGCGATTGGGTTGGTGAAGTTGGCCTGGGGATTGAGTTGGCAAAAAGCCGATTGTATAGGCGTCCTAGCGAGATAGCCATTCGTTCGTGGTTAGGAGGA
Organism: Spirosomataceae bacterium; assembly: GCA_022702045.1. GTDB lineage: Bacteria > Bacteroidota > Bacteroidia > Cytophagales > Spirosomataceae > Spirosoma. The sequence continues at coordinate 20,034 of JAKONH010000045.1, read as the reverse complement.
AGGGAGTTTTGCGCGCCCTGTACAGAGTTAGTCTGATAACTAGTAGTGTAAGCAGAATGATTGGTAGTCGCCAAAATCGAATAAGGGGTTACCCAATCACTCCTTTATTACCCGCACTATAGTAGCCGCATGTCAAAACACCGCGCGTCAGCAGATGTGGTAGCCGCTAGCGATCGCTCATAGTCAGTCTTAACCGATTATCTTTAGTCCACTATGAAAGCAGATACGTTTGAGCTGCCCCTGGAGCGGGTGTTATTTTTCAGCGATGCGATCGTTGCCATCGCCATTACGCTGCTAGCCCTGGAACTGCGGCTACCGGTACCTGACGACCAGCCGCTGCACTATGCCGATCTGCTCAAACCATGGCATTTGTATCTGGCCTTCCTACTCTCGTTTATCAACATTTCCAGCTTCTGGAATTTGCACCACCGGCTGTTTATCTATATCCGAAAGATGGACGACCGGCTTAAACTGATCAATACGAGCTGGCTGTTCTTTATCGTTACGTTGCCCTTCGTCAGCAGCGTGCTAAGTGATCACCTGAGTGACAGTGCCGCCGTTACCCTCTATACGCTAAATGTGTTGCTGATCTCACTGTGTCAGCGGCTGCTGTGGGCCTATTCAGTACGCCACGATTATGTTGATGCGCCCGAGGTCAACGATGCGTACATGAGTCGTATCAACTTGTTTCTCAATCTGGATATTGTGAATGCACTAATCGCCCTGGCCATCTCGTTTTTTGCGCCCGTAACGGCTTTTATCCTGCTTTTCTTTAAAATTCCACTGATGCTTACGGTCTTCGTTTACATGGCTTCCGTCCGTCGTAAGCGGGCCGAGGAGTTAGCGGTGGGACCGGACCCGGTCGATCAGGTAAGCAAGTAGGGGCGTAACCTTATGGCTGAGGTGCCGGATAATGCTTCAGCCTGCACTGATATAGGCTTATTCAACCAAATGATACCGGATACATGCGCGTCAGTAGGATAGTACAGTTGCTGATTGGCTGGATGCTGACTAGTCAGGTGTATGGGCAGGCAGTGCATAAGCATGCCCTGGCTATCCCTGGCTCGGCTAATCTGTCGATCAATAATGGATCGTCGCAGGAACTGGCGTACTATCAACTGGACCCACTCCCTGACGTTCCGGTGCGGGGGCTGCTGATTCTACTGCCCGGATTTGGGGGGCAGGCGCAGGATGTATTCCGGGAAACCAGGCTCCCGCAGGAAGCCGCACAGATCGGCCTGATTACAATCGTGCCAACCCTCAACAACCGACTCTATCTGGATCGGGCGAGTAAGCAGTTCATCGATACGACTATCAGTCAGGTACTTCATGCAAATCCAGCCGTGGGTCGTCGGCTAGTTATGGGCGGATTCTCGGCAGGTGGCCATCTGGCGTTGTCGTACGCGGAAACGCTGCTGGCCGGCGATGCGCAGGAGCGTGTGGCACTGATGGCTGCTTTCGGTGTCGATCCGCCACTCGATATGCGGCAGTTCTGGCAATTGGGGCAACGGCGTATCGAGCAGAACTGTAGTAAACTACTGCGTAGAGAAGGGCAGCGCATACTAGCCTCGTTGACAAACGCCTTTGGCGGCTCGCCCGACAAGTTTCCGGTACAGTATCTGAACGGATCAGCCTTCGCAGGCATCGATTCGCTGGGTGGGAACGCGCGGTGGCTCAAATCGACCCCCATTCGTATATACGCTGAGCCCGACCTGACGTACTGGCGGGAACATTATTGTCCGGCGTTCACAGCGGATGACCTGACCGCCAAAACATCCGAACGAATGATCGAACGGCTTCGGCAATTGGGTAACGCCCAGGCTCAGTACATCGAAACGAACGGCCGGGGATTTGTCAGAGGTCGCCGGTTTCCTCATGCCTGGTCAATCCTCAATGCGAACGAGTGCGTAGCCTGGCTACAGGGGCTGTTGTGAGTGGAGAACTGAAATCCAAAGCTATGACGCAAATGAACGCCAGGGAAACGGCCCAAACTGGCTCCGCAAAAGATCATTATGATTCACACCTTGCCGCTGTATATGCCTGCATGGTTGGCGACTTTGAGCAGAAACAGCAACAGCAGGAGGCCTATTTCAGGCAACACGAGTTCGTTGTATGTGCAGGAGACCGAGCGCTGGATTTGGGAAGCGGTCCTGGCCTGCAGGCGGTTTCGCTGGCCAGATTGGGCTACGAAACCACCGCTGTCGACTTCAGTGCTGACCTTTTGCCCGAACTTGAATAACGTCCGGTTTGTCCTGTCGTTTCGGAAGCTGGCCCATGCGGTAGTAGGAGCGACTCAGTTTGTTCGTAAAGAGCGATCGCGACCGCATTCTGACTTGCATTCGTCACTTCCCGACCGATCACGTAGACGTGACCGATCAGCTCTATACCTGGCAGTGTGAACCCTGGGCACAATCGGTGAGCACGTATCGAAAGTTACGGTTGTCGGAAGCGCAAGCGACGAAGTGACTTGTCGACGCTGGGCGGACCACAGTCAGTCAGTCGCACAGTGGTGGCATGATTCACCTGATTACTCGTAAATAGACTTTCTGATCCGGATCGATGCCTCCCTTCTCGGAATAGCGACTGATGGTTTCAGCGGTTGGGCAGGTAGATAAGATTTGGGAATGCATGGGAGGGCAGATCATCAGTCCGCATTACTTTCTGCCTTATTTTAGGCGGATTGTATTGTCTAACACGAATACCTAGTGCGTACCGATTCTGTATTTCCTAAGTCGTTCTGGCCTATTGATAGTGAAATGAGCGGGTTGATTCGCCAGTTCGACTGGGCCGATACATCCGTTGGCGCGTTGGCAGAGTGGCCTCTCAGTCTGCGTACGCTTGTGCGAATGATGCTTACCTCCCGTTTCCCCACGCTTATCTTCTGGGGAGAAGAGTTGATCACCTTCTACAACGACGCCTTCCGGCCCAGCCTGGGCAATGAGGGAAAACACCCGGCCTCACTGGGGCAGCCTGGCCCGGTGAGCTGGGCCGAATCCTGGCCTGTTATCGGACCCATGATCAACGCCATCATGCAGGGTGGGGACGCCGTTTGGTTCGAAGACCAAAAGCTACCCATTTACCGGGATGGTCAGATGGGGTATGCTTACTGGACCTATTGCTTCAGCCCGATTACGAACGATGAGGGGGCAGTTAATGGCGTACTGGTAACCTGTAGCGAAACCACGAAAACCGTTGAGGGTATTCAGCATCTGAAGGCTAGTCAACAGTTTACGGAAAGTTTGTTCTATCATTCCCCCATTGCTAATGCGGTCTTCGTAGGGGCCGACATGACGGTTCGTATGGCCAACGAGGCTATGCTGTCGATGTGGGGGCGCGATGAATCGGCTATCGGTAAACCGTTCCTTAGTGTATTACCTGAGCTAAGTGAGACGACCCAGTTTGATCGATTGCGGGCTGTAGTGGAGACGGGGGAGCCGTTTCAGCAGACCGAAGAACGCTTCGATCTGATCCGGTACGGACAACCGTACACGGGCTATTACAACTACATCTACGAAGCGATGCGTGGCAGCAGTGGCGACATAACGGGCGTCATTTGCGTAGCTTATGAAGTGACGGAGCAGGTACTGGCCCGCCGGGCTGTTGAGGATAGCGAGGCCCGTTTTCGGAATCTGATCGAAGAAGCCCCCGTGGCCACGGCCCTGTACGTGGGGAAAGACATGCGTGTGCAGGTTGCCAACGAAACGATGCTTCGTTACTGGGGTAAAGATGCCTCCGTCATCGGGATGCCATTGGCTGAAGCCCTGCCTGAGCTGGAAGGGCAACCCTTTCTGGGCTTACTCGACGACTTGTTTACGACCGGAAGGCTGCACGAAGTGCGGGAAGCACCCGCTGATCTGAAAGTCGACGGCGTACTGGGTACCTACTATTTCGATTACACATATAAACCCCTGCGTAACGCGACTGGGGAGGTGTATGCGATTATGAACATGGCCATCGACGTGACACCGACCGTGAAGTCAAACCGGCAGGCGCAGCGGGCGCGGGAATCGCTGCAACAGGCTGTCGACTTGGCTCAACTGGGTATCTGGCAGATCGACCTTCCTACGCAGTCGGCTACGTTTTCCGGGCGGGTGCATAGCTGGGTCGGTTCTAAAGAGCCGCTGACGCTGGACGATGCTGTCGATGCGATTGTCCCCGCCGACCTGCCCGCGTTTGTCGAAGCCTACCAACGGGCGCAGCAGGTGGATTCGGATGGTCGGCTGGAAGTCGAATACCGGCTCAAAAACGCGAGTACCGGTCAGGTTCGGCTTATTCACTCCATCGGTCAGACGCATTTCGACGCGCAGGGTAAGCCGGTCAACCTGAGTGGATTCAGTCGTGACGTTACGCACGAACGAGCAGCGCAACTTGCGCTGCGCCAGCAGGTTGACGAGCGAACCGAAGAATTGGGCGCTACCAACGAGGAACTGGCGGCCAGCAATGAAGAGCTGGAAGAAGCAAATCAGCTGTTGATTCGTTCGAACGATAATCTGCAGCAGTTTGCATACGTAGCCAGTCACGACCTGCAGGAACCCCTGCGTAAGATTCAACAGTTTGGCAATCTGCTGCAACTACGGCAGGGTGCCAACCAGCTAGATAATGAATCGAGCAACTACATCGAGCGCATGCAACTGGCCGCAAGCCGCATGTCGACGCTGATTCGCGACCTGCTGACTTATTCCCGTATCGATACGCACCGAGAAGCCAGTCAGCCCGTTCCGCTCAACGATGTGATCGTTGATGTGCGTACCAATCTGGAATTGCTACTAACCGAAACAGACGCGCAGCTGGAGATTGCCGACCTGCCAACGGTGACGGGGGACTTTTCGCAACTGGCTCAGTTATTTCAAAATCTCCTCAGCAACGCCATCAAGTTCAGGCAAAAAGGCGTAACGCCACTGATTCGGATACAGGCGCAAACCGTGCGTGCCGAGCAACTACCCGCCGATGTTCGCCCCGGCCGATTCACGCCTGTTTTCCACTGTATAGACGTGATCGACAACGGAATTGGGTTTGACGAAAAGTATGTCGACCGCATCTTTCAAGTCTTTCAGCGCCTGCACGGGAAAGGCGAATATGTCGGAACGGGGATCGGACTCGCTATCTGTCAGAAGGTAGTTGCGAATCATGGCGGGGCTATCACCGCCCACAGTCAGCCGGGGCAGGGCGCCACGTTCAGCGTGTATTTGCCTGCTTAGTTACGCGCGATCAATCACCAGCATCGTTGTAGACCTGACAGGTTTTCAAAACCTGTCAGGTCTGGAATCTGGCCGATCTCTGAAGAACGATGGCTTTATCCGGTTCATGCGATTTATCAGTAGATGCCCCCATTGGCTTATAAAGAATTTGGGGACTAAACCTATTGACAGATAGGCTGTTTGCTAACCAACATCCCTATATGAAACATGACCACACCAGCCTCGTTTATAACCCCCGATCCTCCTGAATCAGAGCAACTGGAAGCCTGTCAGACCCTGTTAACCGTACTGGCGCAGGCGGTATGGGAGACCGATGCCACCGGGCGGGTAAGTGCAGACTCACCTTCTTGGCGAGCCTATACGGGCCATACCGTTGCGCAGTGGCTGGCTAGTGGGTGGCTCGAAGCGGTACATTCTGATGATGTAGCGCAGGCCGATCAACAATGGCAATGGGCACTTACTCGTCAGGAACCGCTCGGCATCGATCTGCGCCTGACGACGCCCGACGGCGACTGGCGATGGAGTACTGTGCGGGCTACACCAGTTTTCGGACCAGATCAGTCAGTACTCAAATGGCTGGGGGTGGTTATCGACATCACCGACAAACGGCAGGCAGAAGCAGCCCGGCAGCAGACCGAAGCACACTATCGACTGCTGTTCGAATCGATCGACGAAGGCGTTTTATTGGCCGAAATTCAGGTCAATGCCGATGGAAATCCCGTGGACCTGCTGTACCAGCAAGCCAATCCCGGCGTTGAACGACAACTGAATCTGGGCAATATCGTCGGAAAGAGGATGCGCGAGGTGATGCCCGAAACTGATCTGCGCTGGCTGGACTTCTGTGGTGCTGTTGCTCAAACCGGGCAGCCTGCCCGTACCGAATACTACACCGAGTCGATTGGCCGCTGGCATACCGTATTCGTATCGCGGGTAGGTGGGGAGGGTAGTCGCCAAATTGCCATTATCTTCGATGACATCACCGATCGCAAATACTACGAACAGCAACAGAGTTATCTGCTGACGCTCAGCGATGCGCTGCGGGCTGTCGCGGACCCAATCGCTATCGAGGAAACCGTCACGTGGCTTGCCATGCACCATTTTGCCACCAATCGGTGTTACTACTGCCGGATCGAAGCGGGTAACGCGGTTATCAGTCAGGATGCGCTGCAGGGTGATTTGCCGTCTGTTGCGGGTACCCACCCACTGAGTAGCTTTCCCTTGTTGCAGCAGGTGATTGAGGAAGGGCGTCCCTTTGTCGTTCATGATTCGCATACGACGTCAAGCATCGATGAAGATATTCGGGCTTTATGCCTACGACTGCACATTATTGCTTTTCTCAACGTGCCGGTCGTTAAAAGCGGAACGGTCGTTGGGGTGCTGTGTCTGGTTCAATCGAAACCACGCCTTTGGACGGCGGCAGAAATTCAGCTGGCTACCGAAACGGCCGAACGGACCTGGGCCGCCGTTGACCAGGCGCGGGCTGAAGCGGTCCTGAGTCGGCTAGAGAAACATACTCGGCTGGTGCTCGACGCGGCTCAGATGGCAATCTGGGAGTGGGATCTGGCGACGGGCCTGATCTATCGAAACGAACAGTTCTTTAACCTGCTGTGCCTGCCAATTGACACGCAACGGCAGGATTTCGAGCTGTTTATCCTGCGGGTTCACCCGGACGATCGGGGCCGGATTCAGACCCAACTCCAGCAAACAGGTCAGCGCGGGATACCTTACGATGCGGAGTTTCGCATGATACGGGCCGATGGCAGCGCGCGCTGGATGCACGGATACGGTCGGGTGACGGCTGAAGAAGCAGGTAAGCCCAGCCGGGTCAGTGGCGTTATGTTCGATATCACTGACCGTAAGATGGCCGAGGAGGTACTACGACAGCGTGAGCAGGAACTGATCGAACTGCGCCACCTGACGCTGTTGGGACAGACTGAATCCATCGCGCGTATTGGTAGCTGGGAGTATGACCGTCAGTTAAGCCAGTTTGCGTGGTCCGCTGGTATGTACCGGCTTACGGGCATCGACCCGGCAATGCCACTACAGCCCGAAATTTACCTGACGCTGGTCAGCGACGATGATCGATTGCAGGCTGAGCAACTGCTGACGTACCTCCGCCATGGCGAGGGGTCGTTCGAGACGCAACTGCGCATTCGGGTTGATGGCGAGCATAAAACGCTGCGCATCAAAGCCGATGTGATTGGGCATGGTGAACAGGCCCACGTGTTCGGCGTGGATATGGACATCACACCGCACTTGCAGGATCAGCAGCGGATTCATGAAACGGCCGACAGCCTGCAGGCTGTGCTGGATGCGTCGCCGGCGTCGATTGGTCTGTTAAAAGCCGTACGTGACCCGGCCGGGTGTATCGTGAATTTTCGGCTGGCGGTGGGCAACGATAAACTGGCGCAGTTCTTCGATCAGCCTTTAGCCCAGCTGCTGGGCCAGATGGCCGAGCGGTTTAGTGCCCTGCTCTGGGAGGAGTGCACCGTCGACCGGCTGCGGGAAATTTTCACTACACAGGAGTCATTTTACGAAGAAAAGCCGCTGCCCCCTCCGCATCAGGATACGTGGATCGCGGTGTCGGTTACGCAGCAGGATGACGGAGTTGTACTGACAGGGCTGGACATCACGGCGCTGAAAGAAAGTCAGCTACGGCAGCAGCACTGGCTGGACGAACTGGAATCGTCGCGTCAGAGTGTAGAAGCGCTTACGCAATTACGGGCAACGTTGCAGCACCGTAGCGAATCATTACGGGCCGTATCGCACGATTTAAAAAGTAATTTCGGAATAATTACCGGTGCGCTTTCGCTGCTGGAACTGGCGGATTCAGAAACGGAGCGGTCGCAGGTGATGGACATGGCGTTGCGGAACGTCAAACAGGCTACTGGTTTACTGGGTGAATTGCTGGACCTGACCCGGCTGGAAGCACATGAGCAGCCACGCCGAATCGACCAGCAAAACGTCAGCGACCTGTTTCGCGAATTGATTGAGAGTGTACAGCCACTCGCCGATGAACGCCAACTGACGCTATATGTGAGCGGTACGGACACACTGGTGGTAGCTACCGATCCGCTGGTGCTTTACCGACTGGTGCAAAACCTGGTGATGAACGCGCTTAAATACACGCATCAGGGTGACGTACGATTGAGTTGGGCTACTGAACCAGAGAATGGGCAGTGGTGGTTTAGTGTTGCCGATACAGGACCTGGTCTGGCTGCTGAACTGGTGGTCCGGCTCAACAGCGATCAGCCGGTTGTGCCGGGCAGCGACCGCTCGATCAATTTGGCGGCTGAGTCAGACATAGCGAGCTGGGCGAGCCTGCGCGGAGAAGGTATTGGCCTACGAATTGTACGTGAAATTACGGCTTTACTGATGGGTCAGTTGTTGGTTGACAGTCAGGCGGGCGTCGGTACTACGTTTACGGTCCGGCTACCGCTGACCTATCCGGCCGACCGTTCTATGACTATTAATCAATGACAACAATGTCGATTTATGTCGCTGACGACGCGGCCGACTACCGCTTCCTGGTTCAGCAGGTGTTCAACCGATTTCTACCCCAGTATTCACTGACGCTGTTTGACGACGGTATGTCGCTTATTCAGCATATGGAGCGACTGGCCGCGGCCGAGCAGGGGCCGGGCTTGATCGTATTGGATCTGGACATGCCCAAAATGAGCGGTATTCAGACACTGGCGTGGCTGGGACAGCAGCAGCATTGGCAAATGGTGCCGGTGGTTATGATGAGTAACCGCTCGGACAACAGCTTCAAAGATGCCAGTTATCAGCGCGGGGCTAACGACTACATTGAAAAGCCCACGCCACTCAGCATTCAGGACCTGCGGCATACGTTCAATCAGTTGTGCCATAAGTGGATGCCAGCGTAGGCTCGCGAAGGCCACAATCCGACGCTTGTCATTGCTGACATACGAGTCGTAACGCCCCCTCGATCAAAGGGGTACGTTCTGCTTAGATTAATAAATAGGGTAATGAGAGAACAGTCAGCCGGTTTTAATACTGGCTGACTGTTTCGTTACTGGTAACATGAATTAAGGCAAATAAGGCAGTTTTCTGTTCGTTAGCTAGGCTTACCTGACTTCGTACGACTCAAAAGCGGATTGTCCTAAGAAAGCAACGAATAAGCGGAGTACTCTATAACCAGAATTGGTTTAGCTTAGAGGCCGACTTAGTCGGTGCTAACAAAAAGGAGCAAGCCAGATAAAGCAAATGGTTCAGTATATTATTTGGGATGTTAATCCGGAAATTTTCCGGATTGGTACTTGGCCGGTACGCTGGTACGGATTGCTTTTTGCCATGGGATTTTTGATAGGGATTCAGGTAATGACGTATTTGTTTACCGTAGAGAAGAAGCCCCGTGCTGATCTTGATCCGTTGTTGATGACAGTGGTATTATCAACCATCCTAGGAGCAAGGCTCGGGCACTTTCTTTTCTACGAGCCCGCCGTTTTCATACACGATCCACTGAAAATTATCACACCTCCTTTCGCTGGGCTTGCCAGTCATGGCGGTGTGCTAGGGATCATTATCGGTTTATGGCTCTATTCGCAGCGAGCAGCCAGTAAGGCAACGGGACAAACGTTTTTGTGGGTTGTTGACCGTGTATGCATTACGGCTACACTTGCCGGCGCATTCATCCGGTTTGGCAACTTAATGAACTCAGAAATTTTTGGTAAGCCTACCGATGTACCTTGGGCTTTTGTTTTTCTACGCGACCATGAGTTTAGTCAGGTACCTCGTCATCCAACTCAGTTGTACGAATCCTTATCCTATTTGGTCGTATTCGCTGGTCTATTCTGGTGCTGGAAAAGCTATCGGAAGCAGTTAGTACCGGGTACCCTATTGGGTATATCGTTGGTTTGGGTATTCGGACTGCGGTTTGTCTGGGAGTTCTTCAAAGAAAATCAGGTCACGTTTGAGGACAGTATGAGCCTTAACATGGGTCAGCTGTTGAGCGTGCCAGCTGTTTTGTTGGGTTTGTTTCTGTTGCTGAGAAATGTCGTCAGGCCCACTCTGCTCATTCCAATAGCACTAGTAATTCAATCGACAAGTCTTTGCTATCGGTGTGGACATACATCGTCTCTACCCGATTCAAGGGCTACCAGCGGAGTTGGTCTACCTACTGCGACATGCCGGCAGCTAATAATCAGATGCTTATAGGTGAATAGGTGAAGTTGACAAAGTACGTTCGCTGTAGATTCTTCCTTAACTAGCGGCCCTGAGAAAGTAATAGATCCTCCACAGTATTTCGCGTCGACTTCCCGAATCGATGACTATCTTACTAATTTACAGGGAGTAAGCCTCGCTATAGGACATGACAAGTTTAGATCTACGCTAATTAATAGTTAGCTAATTGAAAAGCTCCCCAGGCCTGTGCGGACGCAGACCTGGGGAGCCACTGGGAGGTATTTCTCTGAATCTATGCATAGTAGGCTAAGCCAGCGCGTCTTCGGCGCGAGACGTTGCCCGGTTATAAGCATCCTTCACCGAGTTTCCGGCCGATTCCAGTGCGTTCTTGGCTTTGTACTTGGTCTTGGCGACCTTGAATTTATACCGGGCTTTGTCGTACGGACTAATCGAGACGGCCGACGGCTTGTAGCGCGATAACACCCAAAGGCCGCCTACGATCAGCAGACCGGCTGCAATAGCGAAGGTCGCTGCCTGCTTCTTTTTCTCGGCCTCTTCGTCTTTCGGCATCATATCGCTGCGAACACTGGCGGCTACAAACGGGTCGGGTAGTACGTGCGCCATAGCAACACGCGCTTTGTTCATCCATCCAGCCACCACGTGGTCTTTGCCCGACATCAGCGCTTCGTACCCTTCTTTTGCCACTTCGGCTGGGTCCGCGGTTTTGCTCGGATCGGCGCCTTTAGCATTTTCGGCCCCCGCCACTTTGAAAAAATTGGTGTTGGTTGCGCCTGGCATCAGGACCGTAACTGTTACGTTGGTGTCTTTCAATTCGTTACGAATCGCTTCACTGAACGATTTAATAAACGCTTTGGTCGCGCCGTAAACTGCCATCATCGGGTTCGGTGATACCGACACTTCAGAGCCCAGCATCAGAATCTTTCCCTCGTTACGGTCGACCATGTCACGGAGATACAACTTGGTCAGGTGCATCAATGCGACGGCGTTGACCTGCACAACGTTCAGCTCTTTCTGAATATCGGTTTCGGTTGCAAACAGGCCGTATTCACCAAAACCCGCGTCGTTGACCAGCACATCGATCTGTACATTTTTGCTGGTTGTTTCGGCGTAGATCTGATTGGGAGCGTCAGGATCGGTGAGATCCTTGTTGATGATCGTTGTCTGCGTGCCGTATTGGTTCGACAGGTTGTAAGCATGTTGATTGAGCGATTCTTCATCGCGGCCCACCAGAATAAGGTTGTAGCCATCTTTGGCAAACAGGCGGGTTAGTTCACGACCGATGCCGCTGCTAGCACCAGTGATTAACGCAGTTTTTTCGTTCATTGCTTTTTCGTTTAAAATTTATGGTTCAAGGTTTAAGGTTGCGTGTTAGGGTGACGTGCTTATCTGGAAGGACAACGTTAAACCTTGAACGAGCCCGTTTCAGGGCTTCAAAATCACCTTCGTGCAGTCGTCTTTTTTCGTTTTGAAAATGTCGTAACCACGCGAAATCTCGGCCAGGGGCAGGACGTGCGACACGATATCGTCGAGAACGACCTTGCCTTCTACGACCAGGTTAAGCAGGTGGTCGATGTTCTTGTGTACCTGCGACTGACCGTAGCGTAACGTAAGACCCTTGTCGAAGATACGGCCAAGCGGGTAGTTGTCGAACGGCGTACCGTAGACGCCCACCACCGATACGATACCACCCCGTCGTACGGCCCGCAGGCAGGTTTCCAATACGCTAACAGACCCTTTTTCCAGGTTGAAAGCAGCTTTGGCTTTATCGAGAATACCCCGTTCGGCTTCCATCCCCACTGCGTCTACGCAAAGGTCGGCCCCGCGTCCTTCAGTCATTTCCCGAATTGCTTCGACCACGTCGACATCGTGCGGATTCAGCGTTTCGACTTTATTGACGCGCCGGGCGCGTTCAAGCCGATACTCGACCGGGTCGATGGCAATGACGCGGGCAGCCCCCTGAAGCCAGGCTGACTTCTGCGCCATCAGCCCCACCGGTCCCGATCCGAAAATGGCAACCGTTTCGCCCCCTTTCAGTTCGCCCCATTCGATGGAACTCCAGCCGGTCGGAAAAATGTCGGTCAGAAACAATACCTGCTCGTCTTTGAGTCCTTCGGGTACGTGCCGTAGGCCGTAGTCGCCATAGGGTACCCGGACGTATTCGGCCTGGCCGCCATTATAGCCGCCGTACAAATCAGAGTAGCCAAATAGGCCGCCCCCTTTTTCCGTCAGCATCCCCCCGTCGGGACCGTAAAACTCAGGATTGGAATGCTCGCAGTGCATCTGTAACTGATGCTGGCAGAAATAACACTGTCCGCAGGCAATTGTGAAAGGCACAACGACCCGATCGCCTTTTCTGAAGTTGGTAACGCCTGAGCCAACCTCTTCAACAACGCCCATGAACTCGTGACCGAGTACTTCTTCGCGAAGCTGGGGCAGGAAACCGTCGTAGATGTGCAGATCGGACCCGCAAATGGCTGTAGACGTGACACGCAATAAGACGTCGCGGGATTGCTCGATGCGTGGGTCTTCGGTCGATTGATAGCGAATATCGCCCGGTTTGTGAAATTCGGCTGCTTTCATACTGGTTGGGTAAAAACATACGATCAACGTGTTGGCTTAACCCAACCCGACAGCCATAGTTTGTAAAAACATAGTTAGCGGGTAGTTTTTGTAGAATAACAAGAAGTACGTCTCATCGCTGGTGAATGTGAATCCGGAAGGGCTGGTTTTGGGTTAACCAAGTCAAACGTTTTACATATGTGGTGGATTTACGCGCTACTCTCGGCCCTGTTTGCTGCACTAACGGCCATTCTGGCGAAAGTGGGTATCAAAGGCGTCAATACGGATTTAGCCACAGCTATCCGTACTGTCGTAATCCTCATAGTGGCATGGGGGCTGGTTTTTTGGCGTGGCGGTATCGATACAGTACCTGATCTAACACGTCAGAACTGGCTTTTTCTGGGGTTGTCGGGTATTGCGACGGGTCTCTCCTGGATCTTTTATTTTAAGGCATTGCAACTTGGAAACGTGTCGCAGGTAGCCCCGGTCGACAAGCTTAGCGTCGCCATTGCCATTGTTCTGTCGGTGCTGTTTTTGGGTGAAGTACTGACTTGGAAGGTGGCTCTGGGCGCAACGCTGATCATCGGTGGTACCCTTGTGCTGATTTTGTGATCTTCGTGAGTTTAGAGCAAGCAATGCTGTTTTAACCTGACGTCACCAATGCATACAGCCTTGTACCGTACGAAACTTGTCAGAAAAAGAACAGAGAAACGATGAAGCAGAACCAGTGGAAGGCTTTGGTGGCTGAGTGTATCGGTACAGCGTTGCTGTTATTTGGCGGCCTGTCAGCTGTGATTTTCGATTTTGGTGCCGGAAGTCCCGTCGCCGGTTGGTTGCCCGATCCGTTCTGGCGTCGGGTGCTGACGGGCTTTCTGTTTGGGTCAACCGGTTGCCTGATTACGCTGTCACCACTAGGCCGAATCAGTGGGGCGCATTTGAACCCGGCTGTGACACTGGCCTTCTTTGGTCGTCGGTTGATGCCGTGGCGAGGATTGCTGGGTTACATACTGGCGCAACTCCTCGGAGCAGTACTAGGTGCGTGGGCACTGGCGGCTGTCTGGGGTACAATGGGCGCGAGCCAGCGGGAGGGGGTTACGGTACCTGGTAATAACATCGAGGCTGCTTTTGCCGGCGAAGTGCTGTCGACGTTTCTGCTGATCTGTACCATTCTGCTGTTCACGGCGCACAACAGGCTCAAGCCGTACACCCCGTACACGATTCCGCTTTTGTTTGCCACACTGGTTGGTTTGGAAGCGCCGTTGTCGGGATGCAGCGCCAACCCAGCCCGGAGTTTTGGTCCCGCCTTTGTTACTGGCATCTGGACCGATCACTGGTTGTACTGGCTGGCTCCGTTTACAGGTACGGCTCTGGCGCTGCTGCTGTTTGCCTCGCCAATTCTCAGCTGGCTTCGCAACGACGTGGCTAAACTGTATCATTTCGCCCACGACGAAACGGGTTTTCTGCGCGGACAGAAGCGTGTGTGATGGCAGCCGGTATACTATCTGACTGTTACTTGGTATGTGTAGTCGGCATTTGTAGAGACGCAATCCGTTACGTCTCAGTATGCGTCAGTCTGATAACCATCCGGTAAGTGAGACGCGAAGGCCGGGTCGCCGACGGTCCGCCGTTGCGGTACGATCTCGTCTCTACACATTAATCACTTTTAAACACGGTCAAAATCGCGCATAGAACAGTGGGAAAAGCTATTCGCCATCGGCGTAGAACCGTTGGCCGGGTGCAGGACCAACAAGTCGACGCATTGCCTGTTGTACGTTGAGAACCGGTTTGTGATGACTACTAATCCGGTTCTACCAAACGCAACGACGACGAAAATGGCTAAAACAGGAGCTGACCTATTGGTCGAACGATTAGTGGAATGGGGAGTCGATACGGTGTTTAGCCTGCCCGGCGACGGTATCAACGGGATTTACGAATCGTTGCGGACGCACAAAGACAAGATCCGGCTGATACAGGTTCGGCATGAGGAAGCCGCTGCCTTCATGGCCTGCGGTTATGCCAAGTTTACCGGCAAACTGGGTGTCTGTATCGCGACGTCGGGTTGTGGCGGTATTCATCTGATGAACGGTCTGTACGACGCCAAGTACGATGGCCAACCGGTGCTGGCGATTACGGGGAGTGCCGCGCACGACATCAGCGGTACGTTCTACCAGCAGGATCTTGATCTGGTGAAAGTGTTTACCGATCTGGCTGCGTACAACGAGCGGGTGATGGGACCCGATCATGTGATCAATGTACTCGATCAGGCCGTTCGGACGGCGTTGGGGCAGCGGACGGTAACCCATATTTCGTTTCCAAAAGATTACCAGGATTGGACTGTCAGCGACGATACACGGTCGTTGTCGAACGTAGCTGACCACAGCAGCGTGACGAAAACAGCGTATGCGGTGGCACCTACGCTCGATCAGCTACAGAAGGCGGCCGAGGTTATCAATGCCGGTGAAAAAGTTGTGGTTATGGTTGGACGGGGGGCGCTGGGTGCCCGTGATGAAGTCATTCAACTGGCTGAAGCGGTGGGCGGCCCTATCATAAAAGCGCTGCTCGGTAAGGCCGTGTTGCCCGACGATAATCCCTATACGACGGGTGGTCTGGGCCTGCTCGGTACGGCACCGTCGCAGGATGCCATGGAGGAATGCGACACGCTGATTATGGTCGGTACGAACTTTCCGTATTTTGAGTATTACCCCAAGCCCGGACAGGCCCGCACCATACAGATCGACCTCGACGCGGCCCATATTGGTTTGCGTACACCCGTCGAAGTGGGTCTGCTGGGTGATGGCAAAACGGTGTTGCAAGCGCTGCTACCGCTGATTCAGCACAAAGCCGATCGTAGTTTTCTGGAGAAAGCACAGGAGCGAATGGGCTACTGGCGCGACTTGCTGACGCAACGCGGCACGCAGGATACCATGCCCATGAAGCCGCAGGTGATACCGCACCTGGTCAGTCCGTTGCTGGCCGACAATGCCATCGTTACCTGCGATTGTGGCAACAACACGACCTGGGTCGCACGGCATATTCAGATGAAAGAGAACATGCTCTTTTCGACCTCTGGCCTGTTGGCGACCATGGCGTCCGGTTTTCCGTATGCCATTGCTGCGTCGGTGGCATACCCGAATCGGCAGGTCGTTGCGATGGTCGGCGATGGCGGCTTTACGATGCTGATGGGCGAGCTGGCGACGGCGGTCAAATACAAGCTGCCGATCAAGCTGTTTATCTTCCACAACAACTCTTACGGGCAAATTAAGTGGGAGCAGATCGTGATGGAAGGCAATCCCGAATATGGGGTCGAACTGGAATCGATCGACTACGCACAATACGCCCGTGCCTGTGGGGCTACCGGCTTCACGATCAGTGAACCGAAAGACGCCGAGCGCATCATTCACGAAGCCATGAACCACGATGGCCCCGTGCTGATTGATTGTATTGTCGATCAGAACGAGCCGCCGATGCCGGGAAAAATCACAACAGAGCAGGCGCTGGAATTCACAAAAGCTATGGTCCGTGGCGAAGCCGACCGGGGCAGCATCATCAAAAACTTCATCCGCAATCAGGTGAAGGAAGCCGTCGCGACGAAAGGGCGTAGCCTGATTGATCTTATTCCGGGAACATAGACAAGGCATAGCAATCGCGTCGACAGGCAATGCCGCTTCATAAGCAGGAGCGGCATTGCCTGTGACTGGCCGATTCTACATAGCCGCTATTTTTCGTTTGCTTTTGGGAAGAACCGGCGTAGTAGCGGGTGGATGCCGGTGGTGCGTAGCCTGCTCGTAGGCATAGCAAAGCCGAACGAGTATCGGTTCGCTGAACGGGCGTCCGAAGAACTGCAAGCCCGCGGGTAAGTCGTTATACGTGAAGCCCATCGGTACCGTGAATGCTGGAAAGCCAGTAGGGGGTGACAGTGCGTTGTTATTCGTGCCAGAGGGCGTATTTAGGTCGCCGATTAGCCGGGGTGGGTAGCTGAATGACGGATATACCAGCGCGTCGACGCCCGTCGAGTCCATGGCACGAAGCAGTAGTTGCCGTAGCCGTGCCCGTAAGGCCATGTTTTTTGCCCATCCTTTATGCGCTTCAGGAGATAGTGTATCGGCGTCGGCATCGAGCAGTGTTTTCTCGATAGACGGGTGAAACTGCCGTGATTTAATAATTGAACGCAGCGACTTATGGGGTGCGTTAGGCCCCAGGTTAGCCAAATACAAGTTGAAGTCGCGCCGGAGTTGGGGAATCGTATCGAACGACTTATTGATTGTGTCCAGTTCCGGAACCCGCACTGAGTCGATAACGATAGCGCCGGCCATTCGCAGTTCATCCAGTGCTTTGTTGAAAAGCGCGTACACCTGCGGATCCGCGTTTTTAGGGGTAACCAACTGGCGAAACACACCGATTCTGGCCCCTTTCAACCCGTTTTTATCCAGGAACTGCCGATACGACACTGGCATGTTTCCTTTACTCCGTTGTGTCACGGTATCAGCTTCGTCGTGACCTGCGATGACGTCGAGCAGTCGAACGGCATCGTCGACGGTACGGCAGATTGGCCCACCTGTGTCATTCGTCATAGCGAGCGGGGCAATGCCATCTCTACTGACCAAACCCAGCGTTGGCCGAAATCCAACCAGGCTCTGATGCGACGAAGGTCCCCGAATAGAGCTGCCCGTATCGGTCCCCAATCCGATGGTGCCAAAATCGGCAGCTACGGCTGCTGCGGTTCCCCCGCTCGACCCGGCCGTCGTTCGGCGGGTGTCGTAAGGGTTATGGGAATAGCCTGGCAAAATCGAACTCACTGAAAAGTGCCCCGATGTGGCAAACTCGGCCAGATTCGATTTGGCAATGATGATGGCCCCCGCGTCCCGAATTCGCTTGATAATAAACGCATCGCGGGGTGGTATTGATGTCTTCATCGCCAGTGTCCCGTTGGTAGTGGGCATATCGGCGGTATTGTAATTGTCTTTCACGATCACCGGAATACCGTGGAGCGGCCCCACAAACGTGCCCGTCGCTTTATACAACGAGTCGAGCCGTCGGGCTTCGGTCAGCGCCCTCGGATTGACCATAATCAGCGCGTTGATGAAAGGCCCCTGTTTGTCGTAAGCCTCGATCCGGTCGAGATAAAGCTGAACCAGCTGAACTGCTGTGAGCTTACCCGCCTGCATGGCTGTGTGCAACTGGTCGATGGTGGCTTCGCGCAATTGTTTCGGCTTGAACGATTGGCTGTAACAGCCGACAGAAAAAGCCACGAACAAGGCGATTAGTACTCGTTTTTTCATCAAGTCGGCAAGTATAGGCGGTAGGTGAATACGATACAGTACTCGAAAACTGATTGTATCAGTCTAATCTAACAGTCTATGCCAACGAATAGATGGTGTTATATAAAAAATGCAATAGAATAATTGTTTTTTAGTTTATCTGGTAATGTATTATTCGTGAAACAATGCAGCTAGCTTCTCACTCAGCGCATGACTGGGTAAATCTCTGGCGATTATCGTCCCTGTTGGATCAAGCAACACGGACGTTGGAAAACCGGAGACACGGTACGTTTGATAGTAATCGTTTTTGTTGCTCGACAATATTTGTGGCCATTTCACCTGCTTTTTCTGTAAGAAAGCACGCAGCCGTTCGGGCGTATCGCCACAGTTGATGCCAACGAATGCAATTTTACGTTTATCGGCATGCTGGTAGATTGCGTTCAGGCTGGGCATATCTTCGACGCAGCCTTTGCAGCCGGTATGCCAGAAGTCGATAAAGACGTATTTACCTCGTTGCTTCTGCAAATCGATCGGCTTGCCGCTGCTAAACTCGGTGTCAGTAAACGGTTGGAACACCCGTCCGTTCTGTAGTGGATTCGTCTGAGTGGATAGGACGTTGACTGGCTCTAGTTCCAACGTGTTGTTACTGGGTGATATGCCATTGTTACGATAGGCGACCCCACCCAGTTCAATCTCATCACCTACGGTAATCAACTTCTGTTCATCAATTCGTCCGTTGCTGCTGATAGACGATGCCAACGCAATCGTTGACCCTTCAAAATCACGTCTGGACAAACTTGGGTCGACAACCAGGTCATAGCGCTTATCGCCAACAGTGGCTGTAGCAGTAGCGTATTGCGGAAAATTGTATAGAAATTCTCCGCCATAGTAGCGAAACGTAATGGGTGCCTTTGCTTTCTTTACTTTACCATCTTGATACGTTTCGTACTGAACGGTGCGGGAAGTCAGTACCTTATCTGGTATCTCTCTAGCTTGAATAGCCGCTGGGTAAACGGGCGTTTCGTCGGCAAAGTCGAGGTTATTGTTAGTGTCTACCAGGATGGCCCACTTGTTGGCGTGCTCATCGAAACCGCGCACGACATTTACGTAGCACTTAATGGGTTTCGCCGACAACTGAGTAGTATCGGGTACCCAATTCCATACTTTCTGAAGATAGGCATAGCCTTCCTGCGTGATGGTTCCAGTTTTGGCGTGCTGGTAGACCAACTGATGCAGATTCAGAAACAGCCTGGACTTTACCGGGTTGCTCCAGTGGCGGGGAATGCCATGAACAGGATAGTACGTTTTGCCCCAAAGTGGATCGGTTGGCCGGTCTGCGCTAAGGATGCCGAATCCGGGGTTGAGTGGACCGTATCCTTCTTTGAGCGTAATGGGCAATCGGAGTGTGGTTGGCGCTTCTTTCTGTTGTCGATTGCAACTCGACAGGACCAGTACTGTACAGAATAGACGTAGTGCGTATTTCATCGGCATGGTCGAGTTTGTTGGCTGACTATCAGCTTCTAAAGTCAAGGGAGTGACCGGTATACTCGCTGCCGAATTACGGAAAAGGCCCCGAACATCGATGAATGTTCGGGGCCTTTTCCATATCTTGATTCTAGGGGCAAAACGGCTTAGCGCGTATGCCACCGGGGCGGGTCGAGTGGGAGTCGGCGACCGTCGAACTGCATGGGGAGGGGGCCGTAGTTTTTCACCAGATAGTCGAGGATCGGCTTTTCGGTTTCGCCCAGGTCCCACAGCTTCTGCGTGCGCTGCATCCACCGAATCCGCTCGACCCACTTGTCGCGGTCGAAATGGCTTTGCAGAATCAGCTTGCTGTTGTGGCAAACGGTACA
>JAKONH010000419.1 GCA_022702045.1 Spirosomataceae bacterium | reverse complement strand
TGGTCGAGGCTGTAGACCACCCGGCCCCGCACCGTGGTCAGCTGCACCGGATCGATGTAAGCCTCTTCGTTGCAGCCGGCCAGTCCGATAAGGCCCGCCAGCAACACCAGCAGGAAATAAACAGCGTTGGGAAAAAGAAAACGGGTAAGCACGGTGGTCAGAGGATGAAGCGTGGTTGGTTACGGATTAGTGGCGGCTAGTGACGGGGGTGCGTTTGGGGCGATAGATACTGCCGATGTTCAGGGTAAGGCCCAGCGTACCCCGCAGATAATAGTCGTTGCGCGTGCCGGCCGTGCTGCCGTCGAGGGCGTCGGTGAAGGGCTGATTGTAGGCAATCGTCGAGCGAAAACCGATCAGCCCCGTCGAGGAATACTGAATGCCCACGCCCCCCTGGGCCTGCCAGTAGCGCTCGCCCTGCAGGACCAGCGGGCCACTGCCCGCCCGCGACACCATCCCTGCCCCGACAAAGAGCAGCGAGCTCCAGTGCTGAAACGGCGTCGGCCGGCAGATCAGGTTACCCTCCAGCGAGCTTATGCGCGTTGCGAAAGCGCCTTCACTGGCCAGCGTGCCGGTGGCCGCATTGGCCTGCAGGCCAAACTTCGAGCTGACGTAGACCTCCACCGATGCGCCGTACACGCCCTTGATGGTGTGGCGGGCGTAGTCGCCGTAGTAGCGCATCAGCCCGGCGTAGGGCTGGATCGTCAGCAAGGGCGCGTCGATCTCGGGGCGGATGCCGTAGACGTCGGTCTCGCTCAGGCGGGTCTTCTCGGTGTCGTAGGCCTCGAGCACTTGCTTCATCGGCCCGGCCTGCTTGTCCTCGGCCGCCCATAGCCCGTCGCGCACCCCCTCGATAATCAGGCCCTCGACGGCTTTTTCGATGGCTTCGGTGACGGCCATCTGTCCCGGTTCGGTGGTGGTCAGGCCCATCTCGGTTTCCAGCAGTCGCTTGAAGCTCACGTAGCGGAACAGACTGGCGTTGACCGTCTGGGAGAGGATGGTTTTGGAGGTGTAGATGGTCTTGAGAATCTTGCCGGTCTTGGTCGCCACCGCCCGCAGATAGACTGTTACCCGGTCCTGGCGGTACTGGCTCGAGCCACCGGCCGCGAAGTATTGCAGGCCCCCGCCCCCGGTGATGATGTTGGCATCGTAGGAGACCACGCCCCCTTCCAGGATGATGCCCGCAAACAGCAGCGGGGGCAGGTTTTCGCCTTCTTTGAACTGGGCCACGCTGGAGCGGACGATCTTGCGTTCGTTGAGCAGGTTGCTGACGTTTTCCCGCTCGATGGGCACAAACCAGTTGCTTTCTTCCAGCGCCTTGAGCAGGATGTTGGTGGTGCCCTGGGTGACGGCGGTGGAGAAGCCGGTGCCGGTTTCGGTTTGTTTGTACTGGCCCGTCAGGTCGCGGAATTTGTAGACGGCGGCCACGATTTTGTCTTTGGCCGGGGGCAGCGCGCGCAGGGAGGTAGTGGTGGAGGTTTCTTCCCCCAGCCGGGCCCGGCGGGGTCCGGTGGGCTGGTAAAAGAAAGCGGAGCAGCCGCTGAGCAGGCCCACGCAGGTAGTCAGCACCAGGGGGCGGAGCAGACAGCGAATAGACATTGGCGTAACAAGTTCGAGGAGTACTGAGAGTGGTTGATGGAGCTGGCCTGGGGGCTTTCGCAGCTCAGTAGTAAGGCACCGTAATGGAGGTCTCGCCCCCCTTGCCATCGACGATGCGGACCACCACCCCGTCGGCACCGTTGGTGATCTCGACCTGGAAATCGCCGAAGGTATAGGTGCCGGGCTTGAGCGTCGACTCGCCGAACTGCTTGCTGATGAGGTTGCTGGTGATGCGGCTCAGCAGCTGGTTTTGTAGGCTCTGGGCGTAGCTGTCGAGTGCACTGGTCTGGGTAGCGGTCGTCGCGTTTCGTTTAGTGGCCGGGTCGGTGGTGCGGTCCTGGGCGGTGGCCGAACTGAGCATCCAGGCGTAGTTGAAAGTGTTCCCGCCGAAGTTGGGATTGTTAGGGCGGTAGATGAAGCTTTGGCCGTGGGTAGTGGCAGTACCAAACAAGCACAGGCTCAGCAGGAGTAGCAGTTTGTTCATCGATGGAGACTAGTTAGTACGTATACCGATAGTTCACTTGATACTTTACCTATCAAATCTGTAACCAACCCGTCGTTAGAAAATACCCGAGCCTCGCTGGTCGGCGTTTTCGAGCTGATTCTGCACGTCTTGGTAGTTGATGACATATTGATTGATCAGTTCAGCCGCGTCGAAGGCGTAGGCTTCCAGAATGTCGGCTCGGGCCTGCACGTAGTTCTGCCAGATCACCTGGTCATTGAGCGAGACGACGATCACCGTCGTGCCAACGCCAAAGGCCGGCAGTTCCTCGATGGTGACGACGAAAGCGGTCAGGCCCAGCTCCAGATTCGGCTCGATGCGCCGGGTTGTATCGGTGGGCATGGGCAGCCCGGGGGCTTTGGGCAGTTCGGCGTAGCGCCGGAAAAAGGCCTCGTAGAAATCCCGGCCGATTTTGGATCGGGTGTTGTCAAGCAACAGTGTTTCCGTGCCTTCTTCGGTGACAACCGCTTCATTCATTATCTCCTCAACAAGTTTACCGTCCAGATCGGGGTCCTGTGCCCGGCAGGCCAACGACAGCAGTAACACCAGATACATGCACAATAGGGTACGTAGGGTAGTCATCGCTTCAATTACCAAAAATCCGCCCATTCTGAATGGTTGCCGTAGCGCCCCCCGTCTGTTCGATACGCAGGTTGGGAATACCTGTACCGGTAATGTCTTTGAACAACGTCGTGTTGTCTATGGTCAGCGAGTTGTTGCCAGCGCCCTGATTCACTTCGAGACGGATATTGTTCTGTTGAAGCCCTGTCATCTGGAGCCGATCACCACCATCCTGCGTAAGCGCCAGTCGGTTATTGGTTCCATTCAGCCCGAAAGTGAGGTTGTTGGTTGCGCCCGTTTGACTAATAATAATGCTGTTGCTCACGCCCGCTAGTGTGGCATCTGCGTAGTTGGCATTGTTGGTCTGATTAAGCCTTAGTTGATTTTGAGAACCTGCCGTGATGGATAGCTGCGCTGTATTGTTCAGGCCGTCCTGCTGGGTGATAACCTCGTTGATGGAACCGCTCAGACCAGTCAGGTTTGTCAATCCCTGGTGTAAACTTACCTGTCCCTGATTCGGTCTCGAGGTCAGGTTCCAGTAAGCATCCAAGTTGTTTACGGGTATTGAGTTCAATTGAGCAGTGGCCACCCCACCAGTCATACCAAGCAGTAAGGTAAATAGACGCTTCATAGGTAAACCTGCCATTGAGTTACTACTGATTGATCATTATGTACCGATTACCGGTACGATTAACGTAAGTTCTGCCAACAGTAGTGGGCAGAACTTGTCTAGTTGGATACTATAGCTTGCTGAATCAATTAGTTGATGATCGAGCATATTCGGCAAGGAACCGGCTCCACTGCGACTAGTTTGCAGACCGTTTCGGACTAGTTTTCTTCCTTTTATCAGTGGGGACCTGACCAGACTGATAGACGCTTATCGTATTGCCTCCATTGGTTTGGTTAATGATGGTTTCTCCATCACCAGCCTGTGTTGCCATGACTGTGTTTTGCGTGTTTGCCTCACTACTGGTCGACTCTCCACCCTGATTGATAGTGGCGACGTTATTGGCACCCGACTGCGTGACGACTACCCGATTTGTAGATCCGGCCGTTGTTTGGTTAACGACCGATGTATTGCCTGAACCCCGCTGCACAATAGACAACTCGTGCGTATTGCCCTGCTGTGTGACAACCGCTGTATTTTGTGCAGTGGCCGATGTGGCACCTAGAGCCGCCAAGCCTAAAAGAATGATGTTTTTCATACTAGTAAGGTTGATAGGTAACTGATACTCAACCGGAAGGCTGACCTGCGTTGTTCAGCCTTCCGGTTGAGTATCAGTTACCTGTTTGATTAATTGTAGCCATGTTGCCCGAGCCATTCTGTTTGACTTCAGCCAGGTTACTGACTCCCGTTGCATTTTGATTAATCGTCGCCATGTTCATGGCACCCGTACTGATCTGGCTAAGGCGCAGTTCGTTCGTGAAACCGTTCGATGCAGTCTGAGTCACATCCGCTTTGTTGGCCGATCCACCGCCCTGTACGGCAAACGTGCCCGTACCACCCAAGCCATACACAAAGTTGCCTGCGCCATTCTGCGTAATGATAGCATCCTGACTACCCGCACCCTGGTCAATAAGCACTCGATTCGACTGAGCGACACTCGATATACCATTCTGCTGTCTAACTATGAGTTTATCATCGCCATTCTGGAGTGATTTGACTTCGTCGCCACCATCCTGACTGATGTTTACGGAGTTACCATTTCCAGTAATGTACAACCCTCGGTCAGACGTATTCGTAACCGTAGCGCCACCAACAAATCCTGTGCCTACCCGGTTGTTACTGTTGGTTTGGTTAATAGCCACCTGGTTACCACTGCCCGCAACACCACCGGTAATACCCATGTTGATGCTGTTTTTGTTGCCATTTTGCGTTAAACCAACCGTGTTGCTGTTGCCTTTAATCTCGAAACCATACTGCCCGGTCAATGTACCACCAATGGTGTTATCATCAACGCCCGACTGATTAATGGTTACCGCGTTCTGATTGCCCCAGACTAAGCCATTAGCTGTTTGGCCCAGGGTACTGCCTGCCGACGATGCTGCCTGAACGATCTGAACTGAGTTGTTCAAGCCAGGAGCACCTGATCCGGAGCCAGAACTGCCGCGAACCTCCAGTTTGGCGAAATTACTCCGACCTGTCTGATCGATCAGGAAATTAGGCGAGCCAGGCTGCGATGAATTGGCTGCCCTCAGATTCAGTTCCGCGTAGTTGGCTGCGCCCGATTGGGCAATCCTGCTGTTGTTGTTATCGTTACCACCTACCGTGCCATTTGGAAGCATCTGAATACGGGCTCCGTTAGCCGTTCCCGTCTGCATGACGTCAAGACGGTTACTAGTACCATATGTGAACTCGACAATCGAATTCGACGACCCGTTCTGGTTGTGCGTAGATACGTTCCGGTCACCTGTCTGTTCGGATGAGACCGCGTTACTGTTGCCACCTATCTGGGCTACAGTAACTTCGTTGAAGGCGCCCAGTTGAGACGTCGTCGACGTGTTGTTGTTCCAGGCCGATGCCGCTGTTCCCTGCGCAATAGTCGCTTTGTTGTTCACAGTAGGGCGGGCCGACGTACCCGACTGGTTCACCAGAACCGTATTAGCAGTAGTACCTGCCCCGTACTGCGTTACCGTCGACTGATTTCCTATACTCCGGTCGTTCTGGTTAACAGTCGTGGTATTTAAGGCTCCCCGTTGCATACTGGTACTACGGTTACCCGTGCTGGACCCGTTAGCGCCTGCATTCTGATTGATCGTTGCGGTTTGTCGGTCACCCGCTTGATCAACCGAAATTCTATTTTCAGAGCTGGTAAAGCCTGACGTACCCAGCTGGTTGGTAAAGGCCTGCCCATTGTTACCGGTTTGTACAACAGCTGACTGGTTGGCAGCACTGTTCATCGACTGAACAACTGTAGCGCCGTTGCCGGAACCCTGCTGCGACACGGTACCCGTGTTGCCTGTGCTTCTGTTGTTCTGCTGAACGGTACCCTGCTGACTACCATTGCGTTGATTAATTTCCGCTGTGTTTCCTGACGATGCGCCTAACGTACCGGCATTCTGCTGACTGAGCGCCGTTGTGCCGCCCCCCGTTGCAATCTGGTTGATTGTCGACTGGTTGCCAGTGCTGGTCGCCCCACCAACAAGACCATTCTGCTCAACAGTAGCCAGAGCCCCGCTTGTGTTCGGACCGCCCACGGCAGCCGAAAATCCCTGACGAACAGCAGCCGTATTGCCCGATGAATTGTTGGACTGGCTAACCGACAGGTTGTTGGACTGGCCAAACTGATTAGCGGTTGTTTTATTACCAGAACTGGTATTGTTCTGGTTTACAGTCACCGTTTGTCCCCCGCCCCCATCCTGCCGGGAATCGGTGTAGTTACTGGCTGAACCGTTGTTCTGATTGACAGTTACAGCCTCATTGAATCCCCGTTGATACGTATTGGCGTAGTTACCTCCACTGCCCGTTACTGCGTTGATACCCGCCTGATTGGGAACGTTGTTAGCGTTGGCCACAGCCCCCGGTGCATTGGCCGCTGTACTTTGGTTACCATTTCCCCCCGTATTGTTATTCTGATTGATGGTAGATGTATTGCCGGATCCTTCCTGACCTATGTTGGCAAACCCAGATTTGTTGCCTAACTGGTTGACGTTGGCCTGATTAGATGACGACGGGTAGTAGTTAGGTGCCTGCGACGTGTTAGCGTAGTTTCCGGTATTGGTAATCCCGGAAGTGCTCGTCTGCTGGATGTTCGATTGTAACGAACTGCCGGCCTGCGTAACGTTTCCTGTCTGCTGATTACCCACCTGATTAAGTGTAGCCTGATTTGATTGAGCGTAGCTTGCTGCGGCAAAAACCAGCAGCGCAACGCCGGTGAGGATACGTTTCTTCATCTGATCAAATTAGAAAGAATGAACAGTAATAGCTTGATAAGTCGTAGGTTGTATCGAAAGAGAAGAATCTACTACTATACTTTTTGACTAGAACTGGAACAAGCCGCCCTGCTAGGAGGACGGCTCGTTAGTACCACTGTAGGCTTAATCCGCTCAGGCGAACCAATTGTTAGTTGCCCTGCTGGATAGTACCCATGTTTCCTGTGCCGCTCTGGCCAACCGAAGCCGTGTTGAAATTACTGTTCTGGCTAATCACGAGGCTGTTAGACACACCGTTCTGCGTAGCGATGTCGCCACCCAACCCTTTAATTACGTTGTTATTACCAACTTGAGAGAGGTCAGCAGTATGCAGAACGCCTGTCTGCTCAAGCTTAGCTGTATTCAAATTACCTTTCTGGGTAATGGTAGCCGTGTTCCCATCACCAGTAATCGCATCACCCTGCTTAATAGAGGCTACGTTTTTGTCACCGGTTTGAGTAAATGTAGCATACGTGCCACCCTGACCGCTAACATTGTCGGCCTGGCTGAGTGTTGCCTCGTTACTAGTACCGCTTTGGGTGAAGTTAGCCGTAGCAGCCGACCCACTGTAGCTCGCCTGCTCAGACGTTATTTTGTTTGACGTTCCCGTTTGAGTCGAGTAAGCGTACGAACTTCCCTGTAATTTCTGAGTAAAGCTGGCCGAGTTCGTTGTGCCGGACTGCGTAGACTGCAGGTAATTGCCGAATCCTGCCTGGCTAGAAGTCAGGCTATTACTACCCGTTCCAGCCGAACCGTTGTTTTGTGTCACTAAGGCTTGATTTTGACCAGCTTGTTTTATTGTTGCCTGTTGGCTATTTCCAGATTGATTGAGCGTAGCTTGGTTTTGAGCAAAAGCAGTGGTGATTGCACAGGCAGCAGCAAGCGAAAGAAATACTTTTTTCATGATTTGGGGTAGTAAAAACTAAAAAGGATGAATTAAAATGTAAGGTCTTTTGGCGTCTTATGCGCCTTTCTGTATCGTAAGCGCGTTTTCGTCGGGTGATTGGCTCTTGGCCAGCGAGCGTTGTCACTTTGTTGTAGGTGCGTTACCCAGCGTTGCCTGGTGAACAGCGATGGGTAGATTCGGGTAGATCGGCCTGAACCAGGTTGGGCAGGCCGGGCACACAAATCGTCGTTCGGGAACATACTTATTCCCTGTGGGCGTCGACTAATCGACAGCCCGTGGCTTACGTGAACTGTGATAGGGTTATTTATAGGCTTGAGTTGACAACTAGTAAGCCAGGCCGTTCAACTAAAAATTCCCACTAAGGAGCAGTTGTATGATTACTGCTTCAGCTCAGGCAGGCGCTATCTTCGGAATTATCGTCAGGCAAATAACCGGCACGAGCCGGTATCAGGTGACGGACCGCTTCGATACCGTCCTGTTTTCCTTTGATGACGACGTCGCACATGACTAAGTCGACGATGTTCGTCTAATAAAACTTGAGGGACTTGGGGTGTTGTTGGCGATACCGACGACGCAGTAGCCTACTTCTTTTAGCCAGTCGGCCAGGTTTATGGACAGAATAGATTCATTTTCGGTCAACAGAATGTTGATTCGCGCGGTATGATTCATGCAGGGTACTGTGGTTTTGGGGTAGGCTTACATGTAGTAATACACTACATCTATTAGACTACTTCGCATACCCATCCGCCACTACTTGTTCGGGCAATATCCGGCCGTTCGTGTACCAAATCCGATTTGTTGTATATTAAATGCACTTTGTTGCATGTGAATGGTTAGCACAATTTTCTAACCCGCCGACATATAACAAACTACCCTACTCCCATTCATACAAAATCAGCTATTTACTGCTGACTGCATGAGTAAATTTGCCTTTTTAACGTGGGGGTTTATACGATCGGTTTCAATTAACCCATCGCGGAGCCGGACAATACGGTGGGCGTACTCGGCGATGTCTTCTTCGTGGGTAACCATGATGACTGTGTTACCCTTGCTGTGAATCTGATCGAAGAGGTCCATAATTTCGTACGACGTCTTTGTATCGAGGTTACCCGTCGGTTCATCGGCCAGCAAGATGCTGGGATCATTGACCAGGGCCCGAGCCACCGCCACCCGTTGCCGCTGGCCGCCCGACAGTTCGTTGGGCCGGTGATGAGCACGGTTTTCCAGGCCCACGTTTTTTAGTGCCTGCATTGCTTTTTCCGTCCTGTCGGCTTTGCTGTATCCTGCGTAAATAAGCGGCAGTGCCACGTTTTCGAGCGAGGTTTGCCGGGGTAGCAGATTGAACGTCTGAAACACGAAGCCAATTTCTTTGTTACGCACTTCGGCTAGCTCGTTCTCCCCCATCCGGCTTACGTCCTGACTATTGAGAATGTACTGCCCGGACGTAGGGGTATCCAGACAACCAACGATATTCATCAGCGTCGACTTGCCCGATCCCGACGGCCCCATGAAGGCAACGTATTCACCTTTGCGAATCTGAATCGTAATCGACTTCAGGGCTTCGACGACCTCCGTCCCCATGACGTACCGCTTCGCAATCTGACTGGTTTCAATTATGTTCATGCTTCATTCCCATTACCACCATATCCACCAAATCTAGCCTATTCCACAAATTTCTGCCGGCTGTTTTCGATCAGCGCCCGTTTTTTCTGATAATCCACCAGAAACGCCTGATAGTCGGCGGGCGAACTGGCCGACTGCAATTTGACCAGCGCATCATTGGCGTAATCGGGCAAGCCGACAGCCAGGCACAGATTGGCATATTTCCGCAGTAGCACAGGCTGATCCTCATTATAAGGCAGGGCCGACAAAACCAGGTCGTAAGCGGCCTGTGTCTGCCGGTGCGTTTGTAGTTGATCGGCAACGGCTGTTACGATACGGGCATTGAGCGGAGCGCGGTACAACGCCCGCTTGTACCACATCATCGCTTTAGCAGGCTGGCGAGTTCGTTCGTAGGTCTGCCCAAGCCAGTAGTCAGCCTCGGCTCGCTGCTGCGGCAGGATCGAGTCGGTCATCGTTTCCGCCGATCCGATACTGCGCCGGAATGCCGACAGCCGGATAGCCGCAACATTACGCAGCGAAATAGCCAATGGAGCGACTCCTCTGGTGGGCATTCCCGACAGCATGAGTTGGGCATTGCGCCATTGCAGTTGCTGCAAATATTCATTCGTCAGATATACGCCCGCGACGGTTTTCAAACTAGAATTGGCAATCGTTTCCCAGTACGCCCCACGCCCCTCGTTATCGGGTCGATACGCTACATAGATCGCCTTCTCGATGTCGGTCGCGGGTTTTCGTTCATCGTACAATACTTCTTTCAGCGCAGCCACCGCCGGATCGGTTTTGGCTACCGTTTCCCAGTACGACTGCGCGACGGGCAGATCGCCCTTTTTCGTCAACGCAACCGCCCGATAGTAAATCGAGGTTGTGTCGTTGTTAGCCGCAAACTGATCGGCTGCCGCCTGAAAGAGTCCTTGCTCCAACATCCAGATACCGGCGGTTTGCCGGTACGCTGGCCCGTCGAGCTTGTTATCCTGGGCTAACTGAGCCAGGATGTTGAAGGCTTCTGCCGGGCGAAACGCTTTGTATTCCGCCATCGCCTGTGCCAGCAACAGTTCATCCGTAAAATCCTGATTCAGCGGATTTACCAGCAGCGGACGTAGTCGACTCGCCAGCACAGTATCAGGTTGCCGGTTACCGATAGCGTAGTTATACAGGTTAGCAAATCGGCCAATGCTGAGCCCCTGACTGGTAGGTACCTCAGCTAGCCAGGCAGGTCGGGCCGGTTGTGTCGTATCGTTCTGCGCAACCAGCCGCAGGGCCAGCGCATTCGCCTGATAGGATTCATAATCGGACGGCTTAACGGAAGTAGCCAGAGTTGAGTCGGCCGACAACACCAGTGGATGACGCGCGTAGAAACTCAGCAGATTTGCTTCTGGCACATTACCATTTCCCGCCTGCGTACTCGCTGCTTTCAAATAATAGTAAGCCGAGTCAGCAACGCTTGTGCGGGCGTATAGAAAGCCCAGGTTGTTTTTCAGCTCGCCATTGTCCGGGAAGGCGTGTATTCCCTGCTGCAACGCTTTGACAGCTTCGAAGAACAGACTCGTTTGCAGATACGCCTGACTTAACCCGGCATAGTCCTGCGGGTGTGGCTGCTTGAGCGTAGCCCGTTGGTAATAAAACGAAGCGGTTGCCTGATCATCCTGCCGCATCGCCAGCGACGCCAGCGAATAGTTGGATTTATGGTTCTGAAATTCCTGCTCCAAAGCCAGCCGGTAGAACGCTTCGGCAGATGCCTGCTGATTAATGGCTACGTAATAGTCACCCAGCGCATTATAATAGCCGGCTATAGCCTGCCGCAGCGTAATGAGTCCACCCGTCGACAGCAGCACGATCGTAACAATGAAACCAACGATACGAAACAGGCTTAATTCCAGCCGCCTGGGTTTGTACAGGATACGGTGAACGGCCCGGTGCTGTTTGAAGATTGGCCAGAAATTGATGTACACGTATACCACAAACACCAGCCCCATGCCCAGATGCGTATAGACGACGATATCTTCAAACATCTCGGTAATCGGGTCGTTTGCCGTGGCAAATGCGTAGCCAATCGTCAGCGTGGTTAGTAGTGCCAGCCCCATATATAGGAAAGCGCCACCGTCGCGAAACGACACGACATCCTGCTGCACAACCAACCGACGGAAACCCCAGATACCAACCGTTACTGAAACCAAGTAGAGCAGAAACGGGCTGATGGCTAAGACGTCCCACTCGACCATTTTGGTATTTTTGAGCCAGATCATCACCAGATTGATCAGGTACAGACCCGTGATGACCAGAAAGTTGCGAGTGCCAAGTGTAGTCCCCGGTGCAGTAGGTGGTTCTGCAACCAGCCCGGCGATTTCTGCCGACGGCCGATTCTGCTCGCGGCTAGTCGAGGTTAGCCAGACCAGTCCGGCAATGATTTCCGCACTGATGAAAAAGATAAAACCAACACTCAGCACCAACAGAACAGGCAGGCCGTAACTCAGCAGCGTCATGGCAGGAAAGGCCACCGGCGATACCGAACGCAACGCCAGTGCTGTTGCACCCGTCAGAAGCGAGAACGCTATCAGTCGAACATAAATCGGCAGATCAGGACGGAAGGCGTGGAAGTAGTAGCTCAGACCACCGAACAGCACGGTTAGCGTCAGAAACAGCGTATTACCGGTTAGCTCCGGTATATCGAGCATTTCCCAGCGAAAAAATGCCATGCCCAAAATCAGTATGCCCATACCAATCAGGTAGCGCAGCCGGTCGAAGCGGGAGATGGCGCTGAAGATCAGGACAAACGCAGTAGCTACACCCGTCAAGCAAGCCGTTGCCAGGGCGGGGTGAACAGCCATAGCCGACGCCAGGAACTGCTCAGATACAGTGTATGCTTTTCCGCCTGCGGTATAGCTAAGTAGACCGTCGGTAAACGTGTGAACGGCAACGGGAACTTCGGCCAGTTCGCTCAACACATCCCAATGGATAGCGGTATTGATGCCGTTGAGCCAGGCAAATGTCATCAGTCCCAGGCTGACAACCACTAGACATAAACCGACCAGATAGCCCAGCCGGTGCGAACGATTCCACGTTTTCCAGAAAAACAGCGACGACATACTGCCCTAACGCACGCTCGCACTGCTTAGTGCCTTGGTGACATCAGGTGTATACAGTGTAGCTTGGACATGCACGTCCGGGTGGGCGCGAGAGCGACCAAAAAGCTTCCGCCTGCAAAAGTTACCCTAATGGGCACCCGGACGTGAACATCTAGTTTACAAAACAAACTAATGTAGTCTGGACCGGCCCGCGCCACGGTGGCCGCCAGCGCGGCTCCAGGTCCGGGTGGGCGCGACAGCGACCAACAAAGCTTCTGTCCAACATATTTGCCCTGACGGGCACCCGGACGTGAACGTCCAGGCTACACAATCTACATCCTAGCCCCGACCAGTCATTTTCGTCAACTTCAGTAGCCACTCAGCGGCTTCCGGCGTCAGTTGATCGGGTTGCAGGCGCCATTGCCAGCTACGGCCGCCCAAGCCGGGGGTGTTCATTCGGTTCGTTTCGTCAAGCTTCAACAAATCCTGCACCGGAATGATCGCCAGCCGCGCTACCGACTGCATCGTCAGCCGACAGACTTGGTCAACGACGTTGTCAGGCGTCACCGGGAAGCCCATATAGTCATTGATCCGCGCGCAGACGGCTTCGCTGCTTTCCCGGAACCAGCCCAGCGTTGTGTTGTTATCGTGCGTACCGGAGTAGACTACAAAGTTCTCGGCATGGTTATGCACGATGTGCGACGAAGTAGGCAGATCTTCGCCAAAGCCAAACTGTATAACCCGCATCCCCGGAATACCGTAATGGCGGAGGTGCGGCTGCACGTCGGCTGTGCGAGCGCCCAAATCTTCGGCGATGATCGGCAGTGTGACGAATTGCCGGTACATGGCATGCATAAACGCTTCGATCGGTGCTTTTACCCATTCGCCCACTTTCGCCGTCGGTTCGCTCGCCGGGATTTCCCAGTAAACAGCAAACCCCAGGAAGTGATCAAGCCGGGTGAGACTGTAGAGCGACATCTGATGGCGCATCCTGCGCATCCACCAAGCGAAGCCCGTTCGTTCGTGCTCGTCCCAATCGTAAATCGGGTTTCCCCAACGCTGTCCGTATTCGCTGAAATAATCGGGGGGCGCACCCGCTACGTATAAGGGTTGCAGATTTTCGTCCAGCTTGAACATGGTCGGGTTAGCCCACACATCGGCGCTGTTGAACTGCACGTAAATCGGAATGTCCCCGATCAGGTGAATATTGCGTGCATAGCAATAATGAATCAGTTCATTCCATTGGCCGAAGAAGAAGAACTGTTGAATCTTGATAAGTTCGATTTTGTCGCGCAGCAGTTCCGTTTGCCGACTGATGGCATCGGGATCACGTCGTACCAGCTCGTCCGGCCAACGCAGCCAGAATGGCTCACCGGTATCTTCCTGCAAGGCCGAGAACAAGGCATAATCATCGAGCCAATGGGCCTGCCGTTCGGTGAACTGTATGTAATCGGCCTGCCGGGCAATGGATGCGTCGCGACGGAACGTTTCAGCTGCCTGCTCAAGTAGCGGACGTTTCTTCAGCCAGGCCGCATGCAGTGTCGACGGAGCCAGTACCAGCGGCCCGGCCACTACTGCTGGGTCACCCGCCGACGGTTCGCTCAGCGTTACGTCTTCGAGCGGTTTTTCGTTCAGGGTTGTCAGGTCTTCCTCCTTGAGTAAGCCTTCCTCGGCCAGCTTCTCCAAACTGATCATGAGCACATTACCGGCAAAAGCCGACGGGCTGCTGTAGGGCGAAAAACCTGCACCGGGATCAACGGGGGTCAGCGGCAGAATCTGCCAGTATGTCTGACCAGCGGATTCCAGAAAATCAGCAAAGCGATAGGCTTCAGAACCCAGATCGCCAACGCCATGCGCCGACGGCAGTGAAGTAATGTGGAGTAGTAATCCGCTTGAGCGTTGTTGTAGCATGAATAAGCAATAACGTTGATACCAATTGGTGCGCCCGGTACGGTCAGGTGACATAACCCGTCGACCTGTCAGGCGTTTGATCGGTCAATCCGGCTCGGTTGACCAACTAACTTTTGTACAAATACGCGCCGGTCGCTTTTTGTTCTGTAAGATTGGTAAAAACCTTACTGCCAATTGAATCGTCTGAGCGGATACGGGTAAAATGCAAAAATGCCCGCTTTACTTTCCGCCGTTTATATCCTACTTTTGCAGTCCCAAACAATGGGCAACTTTTCAATCAGCAATACCACATACAGATGATTACGGAAACGGCAGTCAATACAGGTAAGATTACGCAGATAATCGGGCCGGTTGTAGACGTGAGTT
>JAKONH010000418.1 GCA_022702045.1 Spirosomataceae bacterium | reverse complement strand
ATACGGATAAACGAAAGCTATCCTACAAGGCTTGGTTTATTCCCTGGCACACCCGCTCCAATCACGAGATGCTCAGTGAGTTCTACAGCTACATGAAGAAAGCGGACACCACAAATTGTATCAACGCTAACCAACTCAAGACCGTCAGAGACCAGATTGAGTTGGTGAAGAAGCTACGTGGTCGATCCGATTAGCAAGCTTGCTTCGCTACTGAAACCACCTCTTAGTTCAGACGGATGGGCCGGTTCTTCCAATTTTCCTCACATGTCTCGTCTGAGTTATCTATACTACATGGGCTGGCCATATTAGTACGTAAGGAATGGGGGGTATGTTACTCAATAACTTACCTGCCTTCTTTCATCTCGAATACAGCGTACAAATAGGCAGGGTAACCGCTTTTAATAGTCGATTACCCTGCCCGTTACCTGTTGGCTAGCTTACACACCCCGCTGAGCTAGCTTGTACACTCCACCACTCTTGTGGTGTTCGTGCAGGGTGCGGGTCAGGTCAATGACCGCGATCACATTGCGAGTCAACCGTTGCCGGAAATCAGCGCTGTGCTTCACGATAAGTTTTGGACCAATATACTCCTCCAGTATATACCTGACCCAGATATACGCGTCTTCATCACTGACATGAACAAACTCGATCAGGCTTCCGATCACGCTTGCATGGCGTTCGCTAGGCGACATACTATACTGGTTATTTTGGTATAAGGTACGAGCTAGTATAATGGCGACATTCGTATTGCGAATCAGCCGTTGGCGAAAATCGTGGTCATAGTCGGATATGTACCTGCATCGCTTGTGCTTCGTCAGCAGATGCTTGACCCAACTAGCGGCATCCTCATCACTGACATCGGTAAACTCGCCTATGTTATCGGTAATCCAGGTATACTGGCTACGAGTACCCAATCTTTCAAGTGCTTGTGATATTATATAAATACCCTTGTCTTCACGGGCTGACTTAATTAGTCGAGCGGGTAAGGTCAAAAAAGTCCGGATCGTTCCGAACCGGTTGCTGCATACCGTTTTTCGAATTCATCGAATGAGAAAGCCGGAATTGTTTTGATGACTCGCTCGGCCCGCCGACTGATTGCTTCAAGCAGCGCTTTGGTATCTTTGATGAAGTCCTCCCTGGGCTTCAACGAACTGACTTTCTTCCACTGCTCGGCCGTTAGGTTGACGTCGGTCGGATAGTATCGCTGCTGACGCTGGTAGGTGATCCGCAGTTTCAACGGGAAGGTACCGTCTTGCTTTTGTCGACGGGTATCGAAGTAGAAATTGGCCGTTGCGCCCATATATATAGTTGCGCCCATATATATAATCGTACACAATCGATACCTGGCTGACATAATCAGGGGTACCGTTCATTTGCATACGAATTTGCATACAGTTAGCCGAAAAAGCCAGTAACAGGACGAAACTATTTGAGCATAAAAGGGCCCTGATGCGACCTTGAAGGCATTTTGTCTTTTGGGTGTTTTGATCGGTTTTTGATATGATACCGATTTGTAATCAGGATGCGCAAGCGCGTCGGGGGTTCGAATCCCTCCACTGGCTCTCTCATTATTAGTAAGTTACCAGCAATAAGCCGCCTTCAGCAATGTAGGCGGCTTATTGTTTGCATACGTATTTGCATACAGCCTGCTTTATATGTGCAGTGATGCACAAGTGCTATAGTTTACCGATTTACTTACACGTCTACACCATATGCCTAGTGTTTACTGTGTACGTGCCATGTATGGCCAGTACACGAATCAATTCATTTCAGGTCAGTACGTAGCGATCGGCTGGCTTAATGGACGGGATCTATCATACATTCAGGATCGCCAAGAAGTCAAGCAACTGTGCAAGGCAGAAGATCCAGGTATAGCTAGTAATCTTGTGATCGGTCAGCAGGCTGGTCAGATTGCTCGCTTCCTGCTCGATATCAAGCCGGGGGACTACGTTATCACGCCGGCAGCTGATACAAATACGCTACACTACGGACAAGTTCAGCCTGATCCCTACTTCTTGGCAGCTGAGGCTGATGGCTGTCCGTTCACCCAGCGCAAACGAGTTGCCTGGTCGACGACGACGTTGCGACGGGATACGCTCTCCATTCCAATGCAGCATACGTTAGGTTCAAGCCTAACTGTATTTCAAATTAGTAACGATGCTGAATTCTTCGAAGCGATTAACCGGCCTGAACTTGCTCCGCCGGCTGTTATACAGCAAACACATAACACTACTGAGCAGGTCCTGAAGCGCATCTTGTCTCTGGATGCAACCGAGTTTGAGCTTTTGGTAATGCACCTGCTGACGGCGGTCGGTTTTGAAGCTCAGCATACCGGCAAACCTCACGATGGGGGAGTAGATGTACGCGGTCTGCTCAACGTCGCTAATCTGGCTAAGATTGAACTCGTTGTGCAGGTAAAGCGCTATCAGCTAACTACGCGCATCAGTGCCAAAGATGTTAAAGCGTTACGGTCAAGTATTCCCGCTGGTGCTCAAGGAGCTTTTGTAACCACAGCTGACTTTCAACCAACCGCGCTGGATATAGCTACTGAGCCGGGTTACCCTCGTATTGGTACCGTCAACGGTCGCCAACTGGTCGATCTGCTTACTGAACACTGGTCGGATCTTCCAGAAGACGTTAAAGAGCGTCTGCAACTAAAGCTAAGTTTGATGGTGGCATAGTTGAACCAATAATCTGTCATTCACGCAGCCACGTTCTCACGTGAGTACTTGGGTAATATCACCGGTCAAGTTAGCACACTAGACATAGCAACTCAATCCCAGTACGCATAGCTGATCATGAATGGTAATATTAAATTGTAGCCGATAAACGGTCCTTCCTGTGTAATAAAAGACAATACTTATCCATTAGCCAATTTTCTTACGTTTCTATGATCCATTTTTTACGCATTTATTCAGTTTTCGAAAAGGAAGACTACACCATTTCGCGAAGGCAGATACAGTGGTTAAGTGCTCAGCTGATAGCGACGATGTGTTTACTGGTTATTGGACTTTTCAGTACGTCTTGGGGGAAAGCTCTACCGATTAGCACGATCACGTTGAGAAGCGCGTCCGTGACAGATAGAGGCATAGCTGCTAGCTCATGCGGATTAGCTAACACCGCTCCAATTACTTCGGGAATTGCTAGTCAGACGATAACGATTTTTGAAAATGTCAAAATCAACGTCGCCAGCGCATTTAGCGATGCTGAGACACCTGACCGATTAACGTTCTCGCAAGAAGGACTACCGTTTGATTTACGACTTGATCCCGCTACGGGTATTATTGACGGAACGATCAAATTTAGTGACGTTTATAGTGTCACTATAACGGCAACTGATCCTGAGGGGCTCCGTGTAAGCACTGCGTTTAGACTAACGGTTGATCCAGATACAAAGAAGGAGCTAACCGTTACAGCTGTCGCAAGCCCTAGCACTATAGCGGTAAACGAGACGGGTCAGATCACAATCAAGACAACAGGTGGAGTGGTCCCTTACCAAGTCATAGGCGTTGAGGGGCCAGGCTCAGTCGGCGTTGATGGTTTGGGGGGTAGAGTCTATATAACCAACTTGCCGGTGGGAGTTCATGCTTTCACTTGTAGCGTCAAAGACGGCACTGATAAAATTGTCTCGACAACGGCCAGTATAACTGTAACGCAGCCTTTGTCCATAACAGCAATCGCCAGCCCTGACAACATACTGCTTCCGGAGAGCACGACCTTGTCATTCGTTGGGACTGGTGGTACCCCCCCTTACCGTCTTGTTGGCGTTACTGGTCCCGGTACTATCGTTCGTAACGCGAATAATACAGCGACGGTGTCCAAGCTGCCTCCCAGTATGAACATATTCACGCTTGACGTTGTCGACAGTAATGATCGACCAGCTGTAGCTCAGGTGAGGGTAATGGTAGGGTATACAGAAGCGCTAACTGTAAACCCATCGGCTAGTTCAACGACAATCTCAACGAGTGGGTATGCTCAACTATATCCTAATGCTTCGGGCGGTTCCCCTTTCTATGAGCTTGAGGTTACGGGGCCGGGTAAAATTGCTCCCGGTCTAGGCTTTGTTTCAGTATCGGGCCTACCAAGCGGTGTACAAACCTTTACATTGACAGTCACCGATGGTAGGAATCAGAAAGCCACCGGAACGGTTAGTATTCTGGTGGTACCAGTTCCCCCGCTGGTGCTCGACCCAACCGTTAGTATATCTCGCATTCCGACCGATGGCAGTAGTACACTATTTTCGAGTCCGTCAGGCGGTACACCCCCCTATAGCAGTTTCCGTGTCGACGGACCAGGCACTGTAGTCTACAGTACATACTTGGATAGAGCTACTGTTTCTAATCTACCAGTGGGTGTCCACTCGTTCACACTAACTGTTACTGACAGTAATAACCAAAAAGCAACAGGGACGGTAAGTCTAACGGTAATACCGGCGGCCAGTTTAACTATAACGCCGGTAGCCAGTCCGAATAAAATCTACCCCACAGGCACCAGTGTATTATCACCAAATGTAGAAGGTGGTGTTCCACCTTATACGTTTGATGTTGAAGGGCCAGGAATAATTGGTACCAACCTAGCGACTTACACAGTTGGCAACTTACCAGTAGGTGTGTATTCATACACTTTGACAATTACTGATAGTAGGAAGCAGGTCGTTTCTGGACCTGTGAGTCTCAGTGTGGTGCCAGCCAACCGCCCACCGGTTGTGACTAACCCTGTTGCCAACCTAACAGTAACGGTAGGTCAATCCTTCTCGATCAATACTTCCAATGTATTTTCCGATCCGGATGCAGACTCTCTAATGGTAACGGTTGGCTACTTACCCTCAGGGGTAATCTTTGATGGCACTGCTATCAGTGGTGTCTTATCACAACCCGGTGTAACAAAGATCGACCTGCTGGCTTACGATCGTAGTAGTGTGGGTACAGCTAGCTTTTTTATTACATCTGTTACTGGGTCAACAACGAGCCCGGCTCCCCTTGCAATTACAGCAGTGCGTTTGATTTCCTGTCAAACTGTGACGGCTAGTGAACGACGGATTAGCTTTATACCTCAGTATAGCGGGTCAACCGGACAGCCTATTTCATTCTCCGTTGTCAACGAGTTGACACCTACTTCCAGCCCTGGCCCGTATTCACTACGGGTATACACAGATAACCCAGTGATCACGTTGAAGGCAGCGCAAATGGGGAGGATTGGCGAAGCCAGCTTCAACTACAATTGGTTGGCAGCTTGTACTGCTTTAGAAGGCACACCCCCTACCAGCGAGCCGTTTAGCATTACTGGCGTTACTGTGATTGATTGCGAGCGGGTAACGGCGAGCGAGCACCGCGTTCGGTTTACTCCCCAGTATGCAACTACTGCAAGTACATCTATTAGCTTCTCTGTTGTCAACGAAATGCCTGCCACTACCGCATCGGGCCCTTACACCTTACGATTATATGCCGATAACCCAACGATCACGTTGATCGCCGAGCAAAACGGTGTTGTGGCTCGCTATCAGTATCAATGGCTAAACGGCTGCAATCAAAACAGCCGTCAGGGAGTTACTGAGGCTATCAGATCACTTCAGGTAGCGGTACTTGGTAATCCAGTGGTTGGCGAATCGGCCGATATCGAGATTCAGGGAGTAGAGGGAGAATCTGTACAGGTGCAGTTAATTAATTTGCTGGGTTCACCAATTCACCAGCAACAGATTCGTCAGGCGGCTCATACGGAGCGACTAACACTACCAATTGGCAACCGACCGGGCGTTTTACTACTGAAGGTGAATACTGCTACGCAGCAGCAGCAGATAAAATTGCTCCGACCATAGTGGTTGAATGAGTTAGAACTTGACACCGAGCCCGGTCTATTAAGACTGGGCTTTTTACTGCTCGCTAAGAGAAGAGATGGTACTTATTAATGAATCTTGACGACTGTGGACGCCCTAATTGCCAACATCCACCAATGTACCACGATAGCCGTACAGCCAAACTACCCCATGCTAGTAACAGTACCGCCGAGTTGGTTAGCTACGCACATGCTTTGCTGAAAGCGGTATTTAAGTTCGGCTACGAATACCAGAAGGTAGGCGTCATGCTGAGCGGCTTAGTGCCGGACACACACCTGCAGCAGCATTTGTTTGTCGACGAGCCCGACGGACGGATGAGTAAACTATCGGGCGTAATGGATGCGCTGAACAAACGCTACGGCCGCGACCGGGTGCGCCTAGCCGGAGCGGGTTATGATTCAAGCTGGCATTACAGACAGGAGTGGATGTCAAAACGATTTACCACCAGCTGGAAAGAAATCTTTATAGCACGCTGACCAACAACAACTGCGGACCGCAGCTGCTTGGTAGTGACATTTCTCTAAGCCATCGACGCCTTCGTCTGTCGTAAGCGATAGATATAAACTAACAACCATATAGCAACTAAGTTAAACGAGAGCTGCCACTCATCATCTGCATTATTGCCAATGTGTAGTAGAGACAGGCCGACATTGGCACCGAGTTTGATTTCGTTCGTGACATCGACATCAGCTACTATGTAGGCCCCTGCACAATACCTGAAGTATACTGAACCAAAGCAGAACATGACTGTCTGTATGCTCTGGTTCAGCATTGACAAGGTGTAGTGCTGCCCCAGCCTTTTAGACAAGCCCATCCGCAGACCATAGAAAATGAGTATAGCAAGAACCCTGTGGTAGCGATAAAATAGACCCCCTTGATCGTATCGTCGGTGAAGAGAGACCATACCACCTCCAAGAAGCCAAACGAGCCCCCCACCAATTGGTACATTGCTATTTTTTTATCCTTCTTGACTAGTTCTGTCGGTATTGATAGATGGGTTTTCGGCAGTGCTGACATAGATGCTACGTTAGCTGGTATTTGTAGAGGTTAAACTACTACTTCTTCATCAACTGATTGACCAGCCGCTTCAACTCGTCAAGTTCGTTCTGCTGCCGCTGAAGCGCCTGTTGTTGCTGCTGATTGGTTTTCTCCTGCTCAATGCCGTACAGGGTCAGCTCCTCGACCTTCTCCAGCAGCAGGCTATTCATCTTCACCAGATCAACGCCTTCCTTTCGCACCTGTTCGGCCGAGGGAACACCCGGCAAGTGGCCCTGCTGGCGAACGTAAGTGGCTACCTGGCTCAATGACCGTAGTTGGTAGGTAGGGCTAAAGACCTTGTCGCTCCACTGGCTGACGTCGCTGATACGCAACTGGTAGCGTGCCTTGACGACGTCGCCCTGCTGGTTGACGGTCAGAAACTGATCGGTATTCAGCGCCGACGGACTATTCGTGGTCAGACTGGTCAGGCGTAACCCACTCTGATCGGACTGTGGGCTGACCACTTCCAGCCGGGTTGCGGGCGCTGAAGTACCGATACCGACATTGGCTCCGTTGCCCAGAATCAGCGCGTTGCTGATAGCGACTCGTGAGCCTGATCCGATGGCCGTAGCGTTATGCAGCCCATTCTTGGCCTGGCTATTGTAGCCCATCAACACGTTGTCGCTGCCGTCGGTGATGGCCGTGCCGGACATCGGGCCGACAATGATGTTGTTGCTACCCGTGGTTACGTTTTGGCCCGACTGCTGACCAACGAAGGTGTTATTGCTACCAGTCGTATTCGCATAGCCCGCTTTATAGCCGACAAACGTATTCGACCCAGCAGTCAAGTTATACCCCGCCTGGCTACCTACTATAGTGTTTTGTAGTCCAGTTGTATTATTAATGCCCGCTGAATAGCCGAGTAGTGTGTTGTCGGTTCCTGTCGTATTGAAGCGCCCCACCTGGCTACCCAAAAAAGCATTAAAATTGCCTGTTACGTTCCGATATCCAGCAAAAGCGCCCATGAATGCATTGCCAGTCCCATTTGAATTGGCATTACCTGAATTTAGGCCCACAAACGTATTCAACGAACCCGTCGTGTTGCCGCTACCTGATGTACCACCGACGAAGGTGTTAAACAAACCGGTTGTGTTGTTTCTGCCCGCTGAATAGCCTACAAACACGTTATAGTCACCTGATTGATTGTTAACACCAGAACTAGTGCCAATGAACGTATTTTGTCCGCTAGTTGTGTTGTTTAACCCGGCTCCAGCCCCTATGAATGTGTTGTTCTGCCCCGACGTATTTCCCGTGCCAGCTTGTGAGCCCAAAAAAACGTTATGATGTCCTGTGTCACTGCTGTAGCCAGAGCTAAGTCCGATGAATACATTGTCGGAGCCAGTTGTGTTGCTGTAGCCTGAGGCCGTTCCTACGAAGACATTACTGAATCCGGTTGAAGTGGATCGTCCAGCGAAAGGACCGATGAAGCTATTATCCTGCCCCGTTGTGTTACTAATACCTGCACTTATGCCAATGAACACGTTCCGGAAACCAGTTGTATTACTATATCCCGCAGATCGTCCAATAAAGACGTTATCGTACCCCTGTGTGTTACCCTGTCCGGCTGCGTAGCCTAACATAGTGTTATTAATGCCTACCATGTTCGCATTACCTGCTTGGGCGCCAACTAACGTGTTATAATCAGCTGGTGCACTAGCATTAGCCGTATTTACCACATAATTAGTCTGCGCTTGCAGCGAAGCAGATACCATACTGCATAACAAAAAGTAAAAAAGCTTCATCGATGATTGATTAAGTGGCGGACAAATGAAACGGGCTCAATATAGCCATGTAACGCCAGTCAATAGCAGTATCAAGCAGGTTAAATATGGCGGGATTAAGCCTTTGTAGTCGGTCGATTAAGCTACACTATTTATGCCATCCTACGCCCAAACCACACTTGCCAACATATACCAAGATCCACTGTTCAACCGGGTGAAATCTATGGTTCTTGACATAAAGCAACATTGGATACGCACAGTTCTTTGTGCTTTAATCGCATCGGTAACCCACATACTACATGCCCAATCCTTGAGCAAAACGGATTTTGCCGACCTGTTTTCAATCAAGGAGTACCCTCGGCTGGATTCTTCCATAAACATTAATACGCTTTCTCGGGAGGAGTGCAATCAGTTGATTGAGCGCATGTTTGAGGTAGATCAGCAGTACCGGGATAGTTTGAATCGTAACATGCAGGACAAAGCCCAGTTTAAACGGTTTGGGCGACTCATTACGGTTAATGATGTAGCTAACCGGGCAGTCCTGCTGAAAATTCTCAAACGTTATGGTTGGCCCTGCGATACGGATAAACGAAAGCTATCCTACAAGGCTTGGTTTATTCCCTGGCACACCCGCTCCAATCACGAGATGCTCAGTGAGTTCTACAGCTACATGAAGAAA
>JAKONH010000398.1 GCA_022702045.1 Spirosomataceae bacterium | reverse complement strand
CCTGTTTGTAGCTTTTAAAGGTATGCGGCTCCTGTTCGGTGTCTTCAATGGGAACGAACTTGCCTTCCACATTCAGAAAGAACTCTTTACCGCCCCCGTCTTCCAAAATAATCAAGTGCGTCATTTCCAGCGTTGCCCAGTTAATAGCGTTGTGATCGCAAATAACGGGGTCAGAATCGCTTATTTCAACATAGCCGGTTAGTGACTGCTGCAAAACCATGAAGTCCGCTGTGAAGCGTTCTGTGCCTAAGTAGCGAAAGGTTTCTACGCAGGTGAGTTGACCGCCGAACTCGTCAATACCCGTCAGGTCGAACGTTTCGGGTAGTTTGCGGGTAAGAATAAAATAAGCCGAACCGTAGGGGGCCTGACCTTGCTCAAACAGCAGCGATTTAATTTCGCCGTTGAATCCCTGCTTTCCAGCTTCGGAGAAAAAGGCTTGCAGGTCCGTAAATTTTAAGGCTTCCTGTATCATCTCCGTTTTGATTTAGGGTGGTCCTCATCCGCTGGCATGGTTGGTGCCTGACCAAGTGCGGGCTTGTTTTCGGGGTTTAGGGGCTTTTTCTCCGCTGCGGGTGTAACCATATTACTTCGCACCCGATCGCGCTTCTCGAGTTGAATCAGTTTGTCAAAGGCTGGTGTTTGCGTCGACCGAATTACCTCTCCACTTTCCAATTTTATTTCGACTTGTGGGACACGGAAGCCAAACGGCTGCCGTTCGGTGATCTGGTAGGTTTTGGTTAACTGCTCCGTTTCCGCCGTCGACCGCAGATTACCAATCAACCTGGCCATCATCGTGGCTACATTACCCTTGGTATGGGTCGTGCCCTTTTCGTCAGTGATGACGTACCGGTACTTCTGGCCCTGCTGCACTTCGCGCGTCAGATCCTCATTGAAATCTTTACCGTGCGCTTTTGTTATGGCAACCCGCTTATCAAGCCCTGTCAGTTCCAGCAAATCCCGGGTGAAGCTCGTCAAGGCCATACAGGTTTCAGGAATGCCGATGGCGACCTGATCACCATGCCGGCCGATAGTGAACTGTTGCGAAGCTAATACTGAC
Source organism: Spirosomataceae bacterium (assembly GCA_022702045.1). Lineage (GTDB taxonomy): Bacteria > Bacteroidota > Bacteroidia > Cytophagales > Spirosomataceae > Spirosoma. The sequence continues at coordinate 10,857 of JAKONH010000398.1, read as the reverse complement.
TTACCAAGCGGGTCCTGATCGGTGTAGGCCAGTTGCGCATGCAGCGTAGTATTGAATGCGTTAACCCGGCTTAGTAACGCTTCCTGAATCGCTGTGTAGGCTGGCTGCTCAGGGAGCAGATAGGTGATCCGGCCCAGGCCCCCGACGGTAGGACTCATAGGGAACTTGGTAGCGGTAAGTTGCTGGATGTACATCAGGTCAAACCGGTGTCCCTTGTTGTCATTGTCAAAGGCTAGATTGATTTTCCAGTCCGGCTCCTTATTGAACGATCCCATATACTTGGTCATAGTATTAACCTGCTGGGGCGTAAGTTGGCCACCGGTCGAGAAGTAAACCGAATCGAACGCCTTGTCGCCCCCAATTGCCCGGAGCTGCTGGTGCGAAAGTGCGTCAATGGCGCTTTCCATCACAAAGAACTGCTTAACCTGGGCGGGGGCGTTGGAAACGTAGATGCTGCTGTATCGATCACTACCGGGCGCGTGTAGTTTGATATTCTCGTTGCGTAGCTCCATGCCCGTAATCTCGCTCGACTGGCCATTGTAGTAGGGGAAAGCGACGTTCGTGAATTTGAGGTAGTTCCGTTCGGGGTGTTCAATAGCAGTCGTGTAGTTATCGGTATGCCCCGTCTGCGGATTGAAGTAAGCAACCTGAGCAACGACTTTCCCCGCAAACTCCGGTCGGGCTATTGTCTCCGGCGCAATGTGGCGCTTGGTTAAATAGTTGTCGGTTTCCAGCGGGCGAAGGTCGAACTGCTCTTTTGCGAACTGCTGCTTGGGGGCGGCTGCCGTTAATTCTGCCGTCGCCTTACGGATCTGGTTAACGTGATTGGGGTCAATGCGCAGATAATCGTAGAGAACGCTGGTGATGTTCTTGAACTCGTGTTCTCCGGGGTGGTTGAATTTGGAAAAGACCGTCGACAAACGATTGCGAATAAAATCAATGACCGTTCCCGAATCGCTGAAGTCACCGGCCCGCTGGTACACCTGTTGGCTGGGGTCCTGCGGGTTTTTGATTATGATAACATCCTTATAGTCGGAATGCTCCAGAACCGGGCGGCTCTTACCTTTGTGCGCCTGCGGTTCGTATCCATATTGAACGGCGAGTTCAACAATGGACACGTTTGACCGCAGCTCCTGCACCGGTATTAGATTTGGAAAACGCTCTTTGAGTTCGTCAAACTTTGTCATGGTATTATTGTGAAGCAGTTTTACCGGCGCATGCCGGCTTTGGTCCTGCTCTTGTTTATCTGTTTGTGTAAGTAACTGCGGTAGTGACTGGCTTTGCTGATGCGTGGCCGTCGTTGTTTTAGAAGCAATTTCCCTGCCCTGGGTCACGTCCGTCTTAGCGCCTTCGTTGTTCTGAGCCAATTGATTGCGGAAAGTCTGATCCGGTCGCAGTACAACATCCTGCCGGCTGAAATCAGTTAGGTTAAGCGATTTTTCAGCCGCCGAAACCCGTACGGTGGCGTCGAAAGCTTCACCCTGCCTGTCCAGTAGCCCCGACAGGCGCACCGGGTACCCAGCTATCAGCATCTGTTGCTGGTCTTTCGATAAGTCAATACCAAGGAGTTTTGTTGGCAGGTCCTCCGTTCTTAACCGCCACATGTCTACCGTATTAGTCGTTTTGTCCACTCGAAGATAGGTAGGCACAAGCTCGCCGTTTTCTGGGACCAGCAATGGACGGGGCAGCTCTCCCGTTTCTACGAGTTGCCGTTGTTCCAGTCTGCTCAGGCTTACCCCGTGGATTGATGAGGGTACGGTAAGTTCGTTTTGCGCTGGTTTGATAAGAATATCCGTCCCCTCTGGTGTCATCACTATGCGCAGGGTACCCCGCATGGTGATATCCTCACCGATTACGACGTTCATCAACTGAGTCGACCGGCCACTAAACAAGTCAGCTTCAATATTGGGATACTTGGCCAGGTGAGCGGGACTGAATCCAACATCAGTCAATGCCTGCTGAATTTGCTGCCGGTAGGGCTCCAGCTGCTTCTGCATGACGGCTGCCTGCTCCTCGGGGCTGAAATAATTGTCAGATTGCGCGTATTGCCAGGCCTGTTGTCCCTGAAGCGGTGTATGTGCAATGTTGTCCAGACCGTCAGCCTGGGTGCGTGCGTAAGCAAGTGAGGGGTTCATCTGAATGGAGTTATGGTTGAGGTTTCATGATCGTTTGGGTAGATGTAAATAATTAATAGAATCTAATGATATAATATGTAATTTTGTTGGCATTGAACTATATAATATATAAAATTGTGTCAAATAAATGGTTTTGCCTTATCGGTCTGATGTTGCTGAGCTACCACGGAGCGGCTCAGACAACTCGTGATTCCCTTCGGGTGGATTCGGTCGGAACAAGTCAGGCAGACTCAATGGAGGTGGCGCTGCTGCGCACAACGAGTCAGTACCGGCAAATTGAGCTGCTAATCAGTGCCTTCCCAATCGATTCACCGCAACTGGACTTACTACCCGCTGTGCTGCCGGTAAATCTGCCTCTATCCGCCTTCAGGGTGTCTTCTCCTTTTGGCATTCGTCGTCACCCGATACGTAAGCAGATTCGTTTACATGCGGGCTTGGACGTAAGCGCCCGATCGGGCACGCCTGTAGTCGCAACAGCACCGGGCTACGTTGTAGGCATAGGGCAGACTACCGATATGGGGCTGTTTATTCACATTAAGCACGCCTTTGGTTTTGAGACCTACTACGGTCATCTATCCGGCGTTTGCGTTCGCCCTGGGCAGCTTCTAAGACGAGGGGATGAGATAGGCCGTGTGGGAATGACGGGGCTAGCTACGGGGCCGCATCTGCACTACACGATCAAAAAAAACGGGTCCCTAGTGGACCCGTATCAATTCTGCTTTCTAATGCGTCGTCGGTGGCTGCTGTATCAGAGCGCAAAGCCCTCCGCCGAAGGTATGTCGACCAACATGTTGTCCACTACGCCCATTCCCAACGGCTCCAAGCCGATTTCTTCTAACTGAGCCGACAGTTGGGCGTAACCCATTGTTAGTTGCTGGCCAAGCTTTTGAATGTTCTCGGTGATTAGCTGAAGCTGGCGGCTGCTGGGTGTCACCATCGGAATACGATTGTTATCCTCCGTAAATATCCACTCATAATTATATCCCTGTGAATGGTAGTAATTGACCAGCGCTACTAGCGAACTCGTCGTGCCGTTCAGTCCATGTTCCAGCCGGTAAACCTGCTGGGGCGTTAAGCCGCACTTGGCGGCCACATACTCTACCGTTAGTTTCTCTTCCAAGCGGTCGCTCAGGTGCTTACGGATAGCGGTTAATCGCTGGCTAATTTCGTCGGTCATGCTTCTTTGGTGGCTTAGCCTGTGATGGTGGTTTCGATCCGCTTTCCAGTCTGGCCAACTCCCGCTTAACCAGGTCTTTCGTCTCCTGCTTGATGCGGCTGTAATTTTCGGCGACCTGCTGAGAAATAGATCCTTTGTCTTGAGCAAAAATAGAAAATTCGGGCAGTTTTTTGGCTTTTTGTTCGGCTTTGAAATCGATATCGTCAATCACAATCTTACCATGAAAAGCTTTCAATTCGCTTTCCTGACCATAACCGCCCGCTACGATCCCGGCGAATACACCCGTATCCATACGGGCAACTTTTGCTGCCGGCATCATAGGTTGCAGATCTGTCGAAATACTATGGGTCGTATCTTCGGATTGGATAGTGACACTCTGCTTACGCTGAACGTTTTTGCCCAGCATCTCCTCGATAGCCTTAGCCGTGTTACCCTTCACCGCTCCTGAAATTACACTGCCAACCGTGTTTCGAATGGCTTCGGCTTCACTCTTGCCGTAGTCCCTTTCCAATTGCGAAAAATCCTGCATAGCAATGGTCGTTGATATCCGATGACCGCGCCCCGTAGCAATAAGATTGTCGAGACCTTGAAAGTAAATAGTCGGCAACTCATCAATTACGACCGACGATGGCAACTGCCCCGGTATATTAATCTGATTCAGCACCCTGGCGTTGTATAGACTCAAGGCAGCCGCGTAGAGGTTCTTTTTCTTGTTGTTATTCCCTATGCATAGAATCTTTGGGGCTTCTTCATTATTAATGTCGAGCGTGAAATCATTGGCACTCATTGCCCAGTAAACGCCCGGACTTGAGAGTTTAGCTATACCGCTCCGTGCCGATCCCATCTGGCCCTCCAGCTGCTCCATAGCGCCACCTGTGTACGCCGAGACAAACAAGGTCATGTATGACTCCAAATCTTCCCGCTCCATCAACAGCGGAAATACCTTCCGGTAGTCAACGGTCATCATTTCGACCAAATGCGGAAACGTGCAGTACTGGCCCTCATCGTAACTACGCAAATACCATAGAACAGCCGTAGTGTAGTTAATCGCTGAATCCGCCCAGAAATCGCCCTCTTTGCCAATCCAGGTGCGGTTGATGTTGCACATCATCAGCTTTGCTGTTTCGTAGGCATCGTCGATGGTCTGAATGTAAATCGGGTCTACCGGGTTGCAGCGGTGAGACCGGCTGGGATCGTCAAAGTTGATGCAGTAGAACTTCGTGTTCTCGGGTAGTTTCTTACGATGCCGACGCATGGCGTTAAAGGCGACTAATGACAGATCCGGAAACTTCCAGTCGTAGATGTACATCGTGCAGCCTTTCTCAATGTGCTGGCGAATGACCGTATTAACAACGGCATAGGACTTACCGGAGCCTGGCGTTCCCATAATGAGCAAAGACCGCGCTGTATTAGTGAGGTTGATCCAGCCTTGCCGTATCTTCTTTTTGTAGACAAAGAGGATCGGAATATTGATCGAGAACTCGTTATCAATACGCGTTTCCTGCTGGGGAAAGCTTTCGTTTTCATCATTGAATTCATCCGTGCCTGGCATGAAGTTCATAAGTCGGTTAACACCCTGAAATCCTTTGATGAGGTAGAGCAGCCCAGCGAATGAAAGTGCCATGTAAGCTACGCTAAGCAGGTTGATGCCCATTGCGTCCAGTAGTCGGGAGCTGGTCAGCATTGGTAAGGTTCCGAAGAACAGCAGAATGCCTATGCCGATCGCTGTCCCTACCTGACGCTTTGTGATATTGAGCGACTTGATACTGTGGCCACCTAAACTAAACGCGGTAATAAACGCCCCTCCGCTGGCTTTGAGCATCCAGTGACTATCGGCAAACTTGGGCGGGTTAAACAGCTTACCTATGAATTGATTCACAACCGGAACCGACCAGCCGAATCCGGCAAAGAAGCTTTCGAGTTCCATGTAGAAGTGAACGCCCAATGCGCCCAGTCCCGCAAACAGGAACATTTCATTGTTTTTGATGTATCCTTTCCGTTCGTCTTTCATAATTAGGATTTGCGCTGACGAGCGCGTTTAAGCATTGATTTGAGTTCGTGTTCATTGTCGTTCTCGTCTGGGCCTGCCAGCGCGTCAAGTAGTTGTCGTATCAGTTGCTGATTGTGTTTAGGCAATTCGGGTTCAGGTTTAGTTTGAAAGTCGGGTTTGTTTTCCGCTGGCTTAGCCAGGGTATGCGTCGGGTCGCGTTTACGACCCTCCGTTGAATGCTCTCTGGTTTGCTCGGTTCGATCAACCGGGTAGGTGTAGTTCGCTCCAAACGTGTTCTTCAGGCTCCCCGCTGTGTAGGACTTGCCCAGCTCACTGCCCCCGTATATGGCTTTGTTTCGAACGTCGACGAAGCTTAGTCCGAACAGGTTGCCATCGGCGCCCCGATGAGGTATTGTTTCTATGCCGACTCTGGAGAGCCGCAGCTGAAAGTCATTCCAGCCGCTCGCTCCGGTCAGCGCCGTGTACGCAACCTTACGTACGTCTTTCACCCGGTCACCTTTGATTTTCTTGCCCGCCCCCATCCTGCGGGTTACGGTGGCCATGGTTGGTTGGTAAGGCAGCGTACTGGCGGCAAACGGGGCACCGATCGCGTTCCGGTTGCTATCCAGCAGCGAGTAGACCAGGCCGGGGGTCTTGCCAGGTTGCGGAACCTCAATGGCTTTTACGTTGTAGATGCCCAGCAATTGGTTGTACTGCGCAAGCGTGCTGAATTGGAACCCACGCAAAACGCCCTGCACGACGTCAGATAGTTCACGCTTCAAATCGCCGGAGCCGTACTGAAGTGGCTCCAGTTCGACGCGCTGCTTTTTTACGGCCGTCCGCTGGGCCGGTTGCAAGCCAAAGTCTTTCTCGATCTGAAGGCGAAGCGTATTGCTCTTGTCGCGCTCGTGACTATCCGACACTTTCTTGCCCCGCTCGTCAACGCGCACCGAAACGATGTGAATATGCGTGTGATCGGTATCGTGATGTTGATACACCGCGTAGGGTTGCCGGCCATAACCAAGCCCCTGCATGTATTGATCGGCCATCGCCAACAGTTCTGCAGGAGTAGGCTTCTCGCCGGTGGCAAGTGATAGACTGGCGTGAAAAGTAGGCTTACTTACCCGCCGGTTAAGCTCGGCCCAATCATCCAGTTGCGCGGTAATCAATGCCGGGGTAAGCTGGTCGAGGGGGCGGCTTACCGTATCAAAATTGCGCACGGCTAACCGCTCCGCTTCCCCCTTCTTAACCTTGTTTTCGTTGTAGCTTACTGCCCCACCTGGTGCGCTTCCACTACTGATCCGGGCTACCATAACTCGACGGCGAACCGTGATTCTGTGACGCACTTAACTGCGTAATGAGTAGATCAAGTTGGTCATTGATGTGCTTTACGTTGTCCGATAGACTCATTGTTTCCCTTTGCAAATCGCGGTAATCGGTCATGCTATTGATGCGTCTGGTACACTGATTGACGTTTACCCCAACCCGTAACAAGTCCTGACGAGTCTCCCGAACCAGGGCTAAAATGACTTCCTGTTGTGAGGTGGTGACGGGCTTCATACGCATTGGGCGTTGCAAACAGGCATCCCGGATAAAGGTGGCAACGTCAACCGTTACTGTCAGTCCTCTACGCCTATCGAGCGCCTTGTATTCATCTTCGGTGAATCGAACTTCAACGCGTCGATTCCGTTTCAGGGCTGCGCTTTTTCGCGGGGCACCCCCCTTGTTTCGTTTTGTTTCCATAAATGATCTGGTTTAGAATAGCCAACTTCGGAGGCTATTTGGTGAAGGTGCAAAAGGCACCGAAACAGTTTTTGTACGTACAAAAACACATCTTGCTAACTCCGAGACGCCCCCTCGTCCGTGGGCTTACTTTGTCGTGTAGTCACCCTGTCACGCATGTGCGGAGGTGACAGGGTGCATCGTTAACTCAGAAGGGATACGTAATGGCGTCGATACATGTAGCATACGAGCGTACGCACCTAGGTAACTGGTAGCGAATGTGTCAACGTTACTGGTCGCATGCGTGTCGTGTCATGGTGTAATGCGCGTGACGGCATTACTGGCTGACTGTGATACAACGTGCTTTGTCTCGACAGTGACACCGTTAACATGCTCACTTAATACAGGATGACTATGCACGGATGTGACAATGTCACGACTTGACAACGTGATTGATAATGTAATCACTTGATAACGTGGTCACGCGATCACGTGAGTGACAACGTGCGTGCGTGATTGATTACGTACGTGAGTGATCGCGTGAGTGATTTGTAACATTTTTCTTGCTTATCTAAAAAAATCACTTTTGCTTTGATCCGTAATCAAATCTAAAACTTCATGAACACCACTCAGGCGCAGCCCTCTTCGGGAGCTGCCGACGGTAGCCCAAACCGTCCGGTCATCATTGCCTTCGCTACCCAAAAGGGTGGAATGGGGAAAACAACACTTTCGGTACTGGTTGCCTCGACACTGCACTACCGCAAAGGAATCAACGTGGCCATTCTCGACGTCGACGGTGCTCAGCTATCGGTCTATAACCAGCGGCTACGGGAAGCCAAGCAGCTGCAGAACGACGAAGAAGCATCGGTCCGGCTACAGGCGCAGATTGCGAGTGGCATTCAGCCGTTCGTTATAAAAGCGGGCAATCCCGATCAGGTCCCCGCGCTACTGGCGGAGCTACCGGGTGATGTACAACTGGTACTGCTTGATATGCCAGGCAACATTGATGTTGAGGGATATGAAACGGCAATCAAAACCGTTGACTACCTCATCGTTCCAATGGAAACCTCAGAGTACTCGGTAACGACCGGGATCGGCTATATCAACGCAATACGTGAGATCGATCTGTTGCCAGTCCACAAGCTGCGGGTGATCTGGAACAAGTACAAGCCTTCTCGTGATGCTGAGATTGCCGACATGCTGGAGGAGCGCTTCAAGACAATGGGACTGGCCTGTTTACAAAGCCGGGTTCCGCAGCGGGACTCTTACCAAGACTCAACCAACCGATCAACACTCTTCCCCATGCCAGCCAACTACCTGCGCAATAGTGGGCTGAAAGATCTGTTCACCGAAATTGAAGTATTAACCTCTTTAACTCCAACTACCTCCGATGTCATCGAATAAACGCTTAAGCGACGCTACCCGGCAGGCATCCGTAGCAAAGGCTACCAATTTCATGGATTCGCTCATGCCAACATTGGGAGCTACAACGCCGGTCGCTGCGGAGCCCGCACCAGTCGAAGAGAAACCGGCTGCGGTAGCGACCGAGCCACAGCCCCAAGCGGCACCTGCTGTTGTACCAGTTCAGCCAAGCCCAAAGGCTGAACGCCCACGTAAGTCAGGCGGTGTATCGCTTGAGGAACTGGTCGTACCAAACCCAAATGAAAGCGAAGCCTTTAATAAGATGGTGCGGGTAACCGATGAGCACCACGAACTACTACGAACAATGGCCTTCAAGTATCGCAAGCCGATGAATGTCTTTGTCTACAACCTGATTGAACTGTTGAATCAAGCGTACCAAAAAGACCAACAAAAAGATGCTTAGCCAATACACCTGGTGGGACTTTTTCAAGGTGGAAGGTACCGGACTGGTACTCTATTACGCTTACATCGCTTGGGCTTACTACCGGGAGGATATCCGCGAATGGCTCAGTACGCGTGGCCAGAAGCCCGAAGCTGATTCCCCAGCTGTCAACGAACCGGAAGACGATGACGTTGACGAACGCAGCCTGTACAACGTACAAACGTATGACGCGGCTAGTAAATCAGTAAGTGCTCCAGTTAGGCCAGAGCTACAAGTGCAGCCAGCACCGGTCGAAACGGCTCTGGCTCAAACGTTGCTGGCAGATCAGGCGGTACCAACCGATAGTCCGGATGAGTTTAACTTCGAACTTACCGGAACGATCGAGCCACTAATGCCAACGGAACGCTCACTATCCAAAGTGATCAAGGCCGCTCAGGGGCTGAAGGTCGACCAACAGGGGCGACTGCTTGCCGACGAGAACGCCGGATCGGACACTAAAGAGTTAGCGAACACGCTCAACGAGCAGAATGGGGTCGGCGCATTGCTGGACGGCATCAACTTTAATCGATAATAGTCATGTACCTGATTAGCCTGACATTCTGGAACTGCGTACTGGTGCTATTCGCACTGCTCTCACTGGGCGCCGTCGTCAAGGTAGCGACATTTCTGGCTACACTATCGGAGCGGGTCATTGTCCTGTTTACCCAATCAGGAATGCATCAGCTGGCCAGGACACTACTGGCGCTGAGTGTAGGCTATGATCAGCGAACTTATGGTCAGTCCCGTTTTCTACTTCGCAATCAGGTACATATTCGGTTTCAAATGCTGTGGGGCTCATTACTGGCGCTGACAGCGTTCCTCGGGTTACTGCGTGCCGCCCACGTGATCAACTCGATCAGTCTGAGCCTGCTGGTTATAAGCGTGGCGCTCATAGCCCTGCGGATGGCTAGTTACTTTATTGCCTCACGGCAATCAATCCACCAAGTCAAAGAGCAGTCTGCATTCACCGGACGTCCCAATCAGCACTTTATTCGCCAGTGGGACTATCTGGATGAGCTTTTTGCGGCATAGGGTATCGTCCTGAATAGGGTCGACGGAAGGTCAGGCAAGCGCCTGGCCTTTTTTGTTTGCCCTAAACTTGCTACGAAAGTATGATTTTACAAATTATATAATTATTGTCCGTAGAAAATATATTATATGTAATTACATATTATTAGTATAGACATTTATGCCCCCTATCTGTTCCCCTATATTTGCAATATTTCGTCCATTTTTGTAACTGATAATTCATTAGGCGTATATAAGTACTTTATATAAAGTATTGTCTTACAGCTATTTATCCTAAAAAGTCAGTAACAAATGAATCTTTTCCGCTTAATGTATTTTACATATTATGAAAATTTAGTTTTCATTAAATACGTAATATGTAAAATAAGTGCGTTTTTTGTTGCGGAAATCATTCTACATTCAATCATGAAGACCTCTTTCAAAATCCTCTCTTTCCGTGCGCTATTGACGGCGGATCTGCTTTTCATGGCGATGATGGCCGACGCCCAAGCGGGCGGAGGTAACGGCGCGGCTGCGCTGAGTGCAACGGCAACTACTATTCGTGGGTACGCTACGGCCGCCCAAACGATCGTACTGGCATTGGGTGTGGTGATTGGACTGGTCGGTGGGGTTCGCGTGTATAGTAAGATGCACAACGGCGATCCAGATACGCAGAAAGCTATGTTCGGCTGGTTTGGCGCATCGCTGTTTCTGGTCGCAGTAGGCACGATCCTGACGGCGTTCTTTGGTTAATGGCGCTGGAGATCAACAAGGGTATCGGAAAGCCCGTTGAGTTTCGCGGATTGAAGGGCACATATCTGTATCTGGCTGCCGGCATTGCAGTCAGCAGCCTGATTCTAACGCTGATCCTCAATGGGCTTTTTGGCCTTAATACCTACCTGGCCACGGCAATCGTGATTGCTTCGGCCGGTGGCGGCATCTGGTACTGCATGCGGCTCTCCGCAAAACACGGCGTATCGGG
>JAKONH010000397.1 GCA_022702045.1 Spirosomataceae bacterium | reverse complement strand
CATGCCCGCCAATCGCCCTGCCGTACCGGTAGCCAGCTTCTGGTCGACCTGCTCAGCCTGTACTCGGCTTTCATCGGTGTACACCTGCGTGAATACATTGAGATGATCCTGTTCCGCGATGCGGTTGAGGTAGTGATCTACTAACTGACGGCAGGTGATCGATCCGGCTTTCAGGTCGGTCTGTACGGCGGCAAAGGAGCGGTATTCAGTCAAAACAAACGAACGATTGATTAACGAAGAGCGGCCGGTTGGTTGTTGATCGAGTAGCTACTTTGTGAGGATAGACTACTATAAACAGAACAAACCGGCTGACAGCCACGCAAAGAACGGAATAAAATAAAAACGGACAAGCAGATCACCCCGGTTTGGAATGAGCTGCCTGTCCGTTTTTATGCTGTGAACCCGATTACTTCGAGTGCGAATGCGTATCCGTTTCTTTAAGGCTGTCTTCGATGTTCTCCCGAACATCTTTCGTTGCGTCCTTAAACTCGCGGATGCCTTTACCAAGACCCCGTGCGAGTTCGGGAATTTTCTTCGCGCCGAACAGCAGGAGCAGTGCCAGGAAGATGAGGATCATTTCCTGACTGCCCAAACCCATTATTGCAAAAATGCTTGAAACCATGATCGTTAGGATTTGACTATGTACAAAAGTAAAAAACTCTGCTAAACTACCCTAGCAGACTAGGTTGAATTAACCAATCTTAATAACCTTCGGCTGCGTAGCCGTTTCGGTTGCGGGTTGTGCCATCAGTTCCCATTGTCGAAACTTTTCTATGTCATCTTTCATGCCACTGAACAGCCATAGCATCAGAGCAATGTCGTCGGTCAACCCTACGATCGGCAGGAAGTCGGGTAGAATATCGATTGGTGACACAAAGTAGATCAATACAGCAATGACGCGGATCAGTGTTTTCCAGGGAAGCTGCCGGTACTCTCCCGACGCGTATGCCTTCAATAGTCGGGTTACGATGCTGAGTTGTTCGCGAAAAACGCTAATGTTCTTGCCCGACAGGCCGCCACTTTTGTCCAGTGCCTCACGAATTAGCTGATACAGACTACGTGTATTGCGGGCATAGCGAACAGCGCCAATGTTGGCACGTTTAAAAAACAGTGACGTCAGTACTCGGGTTATAAGACTTTTGTTTGCCATTTGGTAGGGATGATCGTTACCAGTTAGACTACAACCGACCGGTTTTGTTTAATTGCGTCCAGTGAGTGGTACTAGCTTCATTCATCGTCGTAACAAAATAATTCTTTAAATAATCTACAAACTGAGCAAAGGGCGTCTAAGTTTACGCACGACTCAGTTGGTTTGTCGGCGGGCAGCGCCTTACTTTGCCCGTAATCGTTAACCTTTTAATCCAGATTACTGTATGAAAGTGACTGTGGTAGGAGCCGGAGCCGTTGGGGCCACCTGCGCCGACAACATTGCCCGCCGGGAATTAGCGCACGAAGTCGTTTTGCTGGACATCAAGGAAGGCATTAGCGAGGGTAAATCGCTTGACATGCTCCAGGCATCGACACTGCTCGACTGCGACGTGAAACTGACGGGCTCTACAAATGATTACGAAAAAACAGCCGGTTCGGATGTTGTCGTCATAACATCGGGCCTGCCGCGCAAGCCTGGTATGACCCGCGAAGACCTGATCGGTATTAACGCCGGTATCGTAAAAGGAGTTACCGAAAACATCCTGAAACACTCGCCCGACGCGATTTTTATCATCATTTCCAACCCAATGGATACGATGACATACCTGGCACTGAAATCGTCGGGACTGCCCAAAAATCGCGTCATTGGCCTGGGGGGAGCGCTCGATTCGGCCCGGTTTAAGACGTATTTGTCGCTGGCCATGAACTGCTCGCCCAACGATATCCAGGCGTCAGTAATCGGCGGTCACGGCGATACGACGATGATTCCGCTGACCCGACTGGCTACGAAAGGCGGTGTGCCAGTAAGCAATTTTCTGGACGAAGAAACGCTGAAAAAAGTAGCTGCCGATACGATGGTGGGCGGGGCTACACTGACGGGGCTGATTGGTACGTCGGCCTGGTATGCACCCGGTGCAGCCGGCGCATACATGGTCGAAAGTATCCTGCGTGATCAGAAGCGAGTAATTCCGTCCTGTGTCCTGCTAGAAGGCGAATATGGGCAGTCGGACATCTGTCTGGGCGTGCCGGTGGTACTAGGTCGTAACGGTTGGGAGGAAATCATCGACTATAAACTGAACGATGATGAAAAGGCTGCCTTCAACAAATCGGCTGATGCCGTCCGAAGCATGAATGGTGTACTAAGCACGCTAGACGTGTAATTTCCAGCTTACTGTTTGAGGTCCAATAGCCAAGGTTGTTCGCTAGAGAAACCTTGGCTATTGGACCTTACAGGTTAAATCCAGCTTTCTAGTTTCCCTGCGCTGCTTTTGAAACGTCGTCCCACTCGTGCCAGGCGGCAAGTCGCTCCTGGTATTTCGGTTCTACGAGTCGCAGCCCTACCGTGCCGAGGAACAAACGCAGTGGTGGCTTCTCCGCATCGACAAGCTTCAGAATAGCGTCGGCTGTGGCATCCGGGTCGCCGGGCTTACTTTTTTTGCGGTTTTCCTGAATCTGCCCCCGTAACGTATCGTATGCTGCGATAGGCTTACTATGTTTGGCCGAACTACCCGCCCAATCGGTCGAATAGCCACCCGGTTCGATCAGCGTGACCTTGATGCCAAACTGCGCTACCTCCTGCGACAACGATTCACACATGCCTTCCACCGCCCATTTCGAGGCATGGTAGATGCTGAAAATCGGAAAGCTCGTGACACCCCCAATACTTGATACCTGCATAATATGGCCACTTCCCTGTTCGCGCATACTGGGCAACACCGCCTGAATGATCCAAAGCGAACCCAGTATATTAGTGTCCAGCTGCTGACGAGCTTCCTGCTCACTCAGTTCTTCGAGAAAGCCAAATTGACCGTACCCAGCATTGCTGACAAGCACGTCGATGCGACCAAATGTTTTATGCGCTAACGATACAGCGTCGAAACAAGCCTGTCGATCGTCGACGTTGAGCGCGATTGGTAACACGCTAGCGCCGTATGTGTCAACAAGTTCGGTAAGTGAATCGGTGTCGCGGGCAGTGGCGGCTACCTTATCGCCCCGTTTGAGGGCGGTTTCGGCCCATACGCGTCCGAAACCGCGTGACGTGCCGGTGATGAACCATACTTTCATAGCTATACCAGGTAGAAAATGTCATTGTACTCAACCGGTATAAACCCATTTCAGTCCGATTTGTCTACGGTCGCTCCGAGATAGGCTACCGTTTACGAATAACTCCGGTCAGTTCAGTCAGTGCGTATTGATAATCAGCGACATTGAATGCACTTTTGGCTTCACGTAACGCTATTAAATCGATGAAATCGTTTACTCTAGTAGTTATCCTCTTGACAATATCCACGCTCAGTGTGGCGCAGACCCGTGAAATCTACACCTGCGATGACTTCAAAACGCTGGCTAAAGACCATAAGGTGCTAGCGGTGCTTCCCTTCAAGACGACCCTGCAACTACGACCTAAAGAAGTAGAAAAGAACGGTGGGCCGGCGGGTGTTGCCGCGCTGGAGAAACGCGAAGGACTTGACGTGCAAAGCGCTGTTCACTCGTATTTCCTGAAGCGTAGAGAAAGTAAAGAGCTGACCGTCGACGTACAGGACGTCAACCGAACCAACGCTTTATTGGAGCGGAACGCCGTCACGTACGAAACACTGTCGAGTTTTATGCCCGAAGAACTGGCGAAAATGTTGGGTGTCGACGGCATTATTTCCGGGACGTTTGAAAGCACCCAGCCCATGTCGAATGGGGCAGCCATTGCCATGTCGCTGGCTGTTGGATTTGCGGGGCCGACCAATACGGGTAAAACGACGATCAGCATCAATGATGGCAAGACAGGTAAACTGCTCTGGAAGTACGACAAGACGCTGTCACGCGGATTTGGTAGTAACACCAGCACGATTGTTACGACTATTATGCGTAAAGCATCGCGGCAATTGCCGTACGACAAAGATTACCGGGATTAAGACATTAGTCAGTCATAGACGGACTTTTTTGTCTTATGGGGCGTGGGAGCAAGGCTAAATAAACAACTGATACTGCAATGTCAGCTGACCACGCCGGCCGGTTGGCGTAAACAGATTGCCGTCTGTCTGATAGACGGGCCGGTTTTGGTAGTCCAGCGTAAACTTGGCGTTATGCCCGTTAATCAGGTAGTTAAGGCCAATATTGTAGATGCCTAATGGCTGCGTGACGCGGTTGTAGTCAGCGATCTGTACCTGGGCGTAAGGCATCAGCGTACCGCGACTAGCACCGAACAGATTGCGTTTCATCAGATAACCAACCTGCCCGTACACGACGCTTCCGGTACCAAACATGGGAAAGGCGTTGCCCTGCGTGCCCGCCGGAAAACCCGCGGCAACGCCACTGGCCGGATTCATGATGCCGTTAAACCGGAGATAGTTGGGGCCGTAGTTGGTGCTAAAATAACCGAGATAGGCGTTGATGGCCGTACCCGTCGTTTTATTGAGTGGCATGTCGAGAAACGATGCGACCGACCATAAGTTTATCGGGTGATACAGCGTGTCGCCCCCAGCAATCGTTGCCGTCGCCTGCTGTTGCGTGATAAAACCTGCTTCCAGATTGAGGATTTTGCGGGCACCGAGATACGTACCGGTATTATAACCGGGTGTCTGATGCGCTTCCCTGTCGAAGAACTGCCACATGAAAAAGCTCTGATACTGCTTGCGATGACCCTTGAGCGCAAACTGTGCGTTCTGACTATAGCTGGGTAAAGCCGCCCCACTAGTCTGAATCGGGAAGGGGTCAGACATAACGATCCGGTAGTCGAGACGCCCAACCTGACCACGGGCGTACAGGCTTAGTTTACGAGCAAACTCATCCGTCTGGTCGACGGTTGCCTGCGCAAAAACAGGCACGTCCATACTCATGATAGTTGCCACACTGGGGCCGCTAAATCGCGACAGGCCGTTGACGATGGTCAGACCGTAGCCGATATTGAGCAGGTTCCGGTTTTTAAATACCAGGTACTCGCCCACCACATCGTGGAAGAATGGCTGAAACTTTCGGTTGGACGTAGTCGTCGGGCTGAAGCCGCCGTTGAGGTAGTTGAAATTATTCAGCCCAAACTGAAAATAGACGAAAACGTGATCGCTGAGCTGCCCAAATAGCTGCATCCGGGTTCGGCGCAGGCCAATATCGAGGGTACTGGTGTTGGATTCCTGAATGACTGTCGAGCCTGGGTTACTCTGATTGGCACGCAGCCAGGCCTGATTCAGAAACGTCGCCTTGATGAAGTGCGTCCCCGACGAATTGAGGTTATATTTGAGTTCGTTCTTATCGACCCCAGCCGGTGTGGCCGCTATCGCCGGGTCGCGCGACGGCAGGCTATCGATCGTTAGTTTGATGGCCTGTTGCGCCACAGTGATGTGGCTGACGATCAGTAAGGTGCATAATCCTGCCGCTCTGAAATCTGAAAGCATAGGTGCTGGATCGAAAAGGGTGAAGGGACCAATATATCGGTAAAAATAAGCCTGGATGGTGAGCAATGCCTTGATAAATAAAAAGGGCTACTCAAGTCGAGTAGCCCTTTTTATTACGGTCAGTGAAGACCGCCTTGCCATAAGCAGTTGGATCTCACGGCCTATACTTCGGCCGATTCGCGGGTAACGGATTTGCTTTTCTTGCCGGAAATTCGGTTCCAGACGCGCCCTGCCGCATTGAATCCGTTTTCAAAGGTCAGGTACACCGTCGGGACAAGGACCAGCGTCAGCAACAGCGAACTGATCAGACCACCGATGATTACCCAGGCCAGTCCGTTTTTTGATTCCGATCCATCGCCGGTGGCCAGCGCCATCGGTAACAGACCAATGGCCATCGCAATCGTCGTCATCAAAATCGGACGAATCCGCTCGCGACCGGCTTCGATCAGCGCGTCAATCGTGCTTTTGCCTTCTTCCTTCTGCGCATTAGCAAAGTCGACCAGCAGGATAGCATTTTTCGCTACCAGACCGATCAGCATAATCATACCTAGCATTACGAAGAACGAAATCGACTCGCGGGTGAGGGCCAGCGCCAGGAAGGCACCGATAACGGCCATCGGAATCGAGAACAAAACGACGAACGGGCGGAAATACGAGTTATACAACGCCACCATCAGCAGGTACACGAAGGTGATGGCCAGCCCTAAGGCAATGCCCAGGCTACCGAAGGCATCGGCCTGACGCTCCAGATCACCTTTGAGTGCATAGGTAACACCACCCGGTAACTCAGTCTTTTTCAAGATAGCATCGATCTCCGTACCGACCGTACCTACTGGGCGACCTACGACGTTGGAGTTGACGGACAGCGAACCGACGCGGTTGTACCGCGAGAGCTGCGTAGCCCCGGTACCCAGTGTCAGATCGGCAATTTGATCGACTTCGATCAGGTTACCCTGTGCGTCAGGAACGGTCAGGCTGCCAACGTCATTCTTGCTTTGGCGGTTAAACCGATTAAGCTCGACGCGTATGTCGTAATCACGGTTACCAATGCGGTATTTACTGTCCGTATTACCTGAGAAAGCCGTCTGGAGTGTAGCACCGACATTCGCTACCGATACGCCATACTGCGCCATCTTCCGGCGGTCGAGGTTAACTTTCAGCTCCGGCTTGGGATCATCGACCGATAACTCAACGTCGGTTGTACCACTGACCGACGATACGATTTTCTTAACAATCGCGGCCGACTTTTCGAGGTCCGCCTGCGAGTTACCCTGAAGCAGAATCTGAATCGGCGTCGCGTTGGCACCGCCCGTAATACCGACTGGAGCCGACTTGACGTTCAGACCGGCGATCTTCATGATCTGCGCTTTCTGCTCAGCCGCAAATTGGTCGATGGTGATGCTACGTTGGTCTTTTGGTATGATGGTTACCGTAATTTCGGCCTTGTGGTACGGTGTCGATCCCAGACCACCACCCTGCGACGAGCTGGAATAACCTACGTTGCTGTTGACCTTCGTGACCAGCGGATTCGCCATCAGCTGTTTCTCGATGGTCTGACAGATCCGGTTGGTTTCGGCCAGACTGTTGAAGGGCTCACCTTCAACCTGGATGATAAACTCACCTTGGTCACTTTGTGGGAAGAACGTCGTTCCAATAAACCCACCAGCTACCAGCCCAATCGAGCCGATGAACAGCACAATGGCGGTTAGATACACCCACCGTTTGTGAAACAGCCCCCAGCGCAGCAGTCGGGCATAGCCGTCTTTGAGCGAATCGAACTGATGTTCAAACGCTTTCAGGAACCGCTTGCCAAGGCCGGGACCGTTGAGGTCAGTTTCTTTGGCAAAGCGCGATGCCAGCAGTGGCGTGATCGTAAACGAAACGATCAGCGACATCAGCGTCGAGAACACGACGACCAGCGAGAACTCCCGGATGATGTTGGCGATTAGGCCCTGTACGAACACCAGTGGTAGGAACACGACAACGTCGACCATTGTAATAGCGACGGCTGTGAAGCCGATCTCGTTCCGACCGTCGAGCGATGCCTGCCGGCGATTCTTACCCATTTCGAGATGCCGGTAAATATTCTCCAGGACCACAATCGAGTCATCGACCAGAATACCGACAACCAGCGAAAGGGCCATTAGCGTCATCAGGTTAAGCGTGAAGCCAAGCAGATACATCGGCACGAACACCGAAATGATCGACGCTGGTACCGATACCATCACGATAAACGCATTCCGCAGGCTGTGAAGGAAAAGCAGCATCACCAGCGCCACTAATACAACAGCAAACTCAAGGTCGAAAATTACCCCTTCGGCTGATGCCAGTGTGTACGTCGATGAGTCGCTGGTAACTTCAAATTTCAGACCGATACTGGCATACTGCTTTTCGATAGTACCCAGAATGGCCCGCACCCGCTGACTGATTTCGACGGCATTGGCGTCGGTTTGCTTCTGAATCGTTATCCCGACCGACTCGCGGCCGTTGATCCGGTTGATTGTCGTGGCATCGGCGGCCCCGTCGGTAACGGTAGCTACGTCGCTCAGAAGAATCTTGGTACCATCGGGCGAGGTCTTAAGGGCGGCATTCCGAATCTGATCGATATTGGTAAACTTACCCGATAGCCGTATGGCATATTGCGCCCGGTCGGTTTCGATTTTACCTGTTGGGTAATCGAGGTTAGCTGAGCCGATAGCCTGACTGACCTGCGCTACCGACAGGTTGAAGTTCTTCAACTTATTTGGGTCGATACCGATCCGGATTTCGCGCTCCCGTCCACCTGTCAGCGACACCTGCCCTACACCATCGACCTTAGTCAACTGTGTCCGAATCTGATCGTCGACGAGGTCGTAGAGTTTGGTTGGTTCGAGATTGGCCCGCACGCCCATTCGTAGAACAGGCAGGTCGTCGGTCGAGAATTTAAGCAGCGTGGGCGAATCGACCTCATCGGGTAACTGCGACAGTACAGCGTTGATTTTCCGCTGAGCGTCTTCCAGTGCCTGATTGGGATCGGCACTGGCGTTGAGTTCGACCTGAATGGTGGAAAGGCCCTCCTGACTGGTTGAACTGATATTTTTCAGGTTTTCGATAGACGATACGGCGTCTTCGAGTTTCCGGGTGACGGAGTTCTCTACCTCACCGGCCGCAGCGCCCGGATACGTCGTCAGAATCGTCACCACCGACGCGTCGAACTTGGGCAGCAGGGTGTAGTTCAGGCTCTTATATGAGATGAACCCCAGCAGTCCCAGTATGGTAAAGGCCACAACAACCAGCGTCGGTCGTTTAATGGCAATCTCTGTTACTGACATAGCAGTTTGTGGTTTGTGGTTTGTCGTTCGTGGTTTGTTGTTTCGAAGTCGAAGTCAGGCTTGTAGTAGCTGCATAAACGAGTGCGTGCGCCTAACTACAAACCGCCCGGCATGAACTACAAACTACTAACTTGCTTAGCGTTGCTGACCGTTACTTTCGATCCGTTGCTGAGGTTCAGCTGTCCGTTGACGACGATGGGTTCGCCCTGTTGCAGCCCCTCGAGCACCTGATACTGATCACCGTTGTCGTAACCGAGTTTGATTCGA
>JAKONH010000396.1 GCA_022702045.1 Spirosomataceae bacterium | reverse complement strand
ATGCAGATCGTTGAAGCCAACCTTAGCGACCCCAACTTTTCCGTATCGGTGCTGGTACGGGAAATGGGCATGAGTCAGTCGGTACTGTACCGGCACATCAAAGCCATTACCGGGCAAACAGTGATCGAGTTTATTCGGGACGTGCGCTTGAAACACGCGGCTCAGCTACTAACGTCCAGCTCGCTACGAGTTACAGAAGTAGCGCAACTGGTGGGGTTTGAGGATGTCAAATACTTCCGAAAAGCCTTTCAGCAACTGTTCAAACTGTCTCCTTCCGAGTATGCCAAACAGCATCGTGCATCAGCCGTTGACTCCGGCGAATGAGGGTAGCGTTCAGTATAAAAAAACGCAGCATGGTGCCAGACCTGATACTATGCTGTGTTATGAGCAGGACGCTTTGCCCATTGGTTATTGGCAGAACGGATAACCTGGCAAAAAGCGATAGTACTTAGTGCTGATCAATCGGGTATGCAGGTCGCTTAACAGATAAAAAGACCAGGTAATCAGGCCGGGAAGCTGTTGTATCGACCAATACACGCACGGTAGTAGAGTCCAGGCCAACCCCTTGTGATTGCAGATACCTTGTCAGTCGTTTCCGTTCGACCTTCAGCTTGGCGACGCTGAATCGTTCACCGGCGTCTAGCAACGATTTGTTGGTCGGATCGCCCATGAGACGTTTGATTGTGCCTTGTTTTCACTCCTGTGCTGAGGTCAAGTAGACAACCTTGCTCGTCAGCGGACCGGTGGCTGATTAGTGGCTAACCATTCGGCGGAAACGGCAACCCTGTGTGTGGGGCGTGAGTTGGCGTTTATATCATTTATTCTCCGGTATGACCCAGCCAGCCAATCTTACGCTCTATGTCGGTACATATGCCATCCGCGGTAGCAAAGGCATTTACGTATTTTCATTTGATCTGAATACTGGAACAGCCACACTCCAGCAGACGATCAATGATGGCAAGAGTCCATCCTTTTTGGCGATTCATCTGTCGGGTCAGTATCTGTACGCCGTTCATGAAGAGGACGAAAAAGGCCCGGATCAGTCCGGTACCGTTAGCGCCTACGCCATCGATTCTCAAACAGGGCAGTTGACGTTTCTGAATCAGCAACAGACACAGGGTAAAGCACCCTGTCACGTTGCTATCGACCGAAGTGGCACGCTGGCGTTTGTGTCGAACTACGGGAGCGGTAGCCTGACCGTATTTCCTATCCTGCCGGATGGGTCGCTGCATGACGCCAGTCAGGTTATTCAGCATACGGGCCATAGCATCGATCCGGAACGACAGGCTTCGCCACATGTTCACTCGGCCGTGGTATCGTTCGACAATCAATTACTTTATGTGTCGGATTTAGGTACGGATACGATTCATGTGTACCAGATCGATGCACAGCAGGGCCGTCTCAGCGCCTGTCCGGGAGCGCCCTACGTACGCGTCTCGGCCGGTTCCGGTCCCCGCATGCTGGTCGTGCATCCGGGCGATGAATGGCTTTACTGTCTCAAGGAAATGAGTTCGACCGTAGCCCGGCTCCGGCGTAACCGGCAGACGAATGCAGTTGCGTTACTGGAAGACGACGTACCGTTCCTGACAGACGCCTATGCTGGTGAGCGATCAGGTGGCCATATTCAACTCGGTACTGATGGGCAGCTTTTGTTAGCGACGAATCGGGGCAACAACACGCTGGCCCTCTTTACGCTGAAAGTCGACGGTACGCTAACTCAGCGCAGTCTGCATTATACGGGTGGTGATGAGCCCCGCAACTTTCTGCTCGATGAGCGCAGCGGCTATCTGCTGATTGGCCATCAGGAATCGGACACGATCACGGTGTTTAAACTCGACACGAACACTGGCACATTGACCGCCACCGGCGACCAGCTTTCTGTTCCTGCACCCGTTTGCCTGCTGGTGCAGTACAGGCATTGCGTTGGCAACTAGACATCGTCAACGCAGCCCTAAACGGTTTTTGGAAAATCGTTTAGGGCTTATAATCAACCAGTTGCTCCCAGTCGATACTAAAGACAGTCCAGCCGTCGGGTTGGGTTTTCAGGAAAAAGG
Source organism: Spirosomataceae bacterium (assembly GCA_022702045.1). Taxonomy (GTDB): domain Bacteria; phylum Bacteroidota; class Bacteroidia; order Cytophagales; family Spirosomataceae; genus Spirosoma. The sequence goes on along the minus strand of JAKONH010000396.1, from coordinate 6,050 downwards.
TAAAGCCGTGGTTCAGCAGAATGTCGCGGACAACCATCAGGCCGATGCCCTGCCCGGTCGCCTTCGTACTCAGAAAGGGATCGAACAACCGATTCGCCAGTTCAGCCGGAATGGGATGACCGTTGTTCAGGACCTGAAGACGACTCGCTTCCAGCCGGATTTGCACTTGATGACCAGCCTCACAGGCTTCCAGCGCGTTCTTGACAATATTGACCAATATCTGTTCCAGCTGCCCTACGTCGACCGACAGGTAAACGGGATTGTTGGATACGGCTACGGTGACAGCTACACCCTGTTTCAACGCCGGTGGTCCCATTAACTGACCCACCTGCTGCACGACATCCCGCAGATCGACCCGCGTTCGGACGGGCGGGGGAATGCGAACCACATCGGCAAACCGGCGCATAAACCCGTTCAGCCGGTCGTTGCGGTCGATCGCGACGCGCATGGCTCGCTGCGAATCGACGTCGGGCAATTCCGGCGTCAGCGTTTGCATAATGGAGTTAACGGCGCCGATAGAATTGTTGACCTCGTGGGCCATCATGCGAATCACCTTGCCATAGGCGTTCTTTTCCGCGTTGATCAGCTCCGCCGTCAGTTCTTCGACAAGCAGAAACTGCCGCGCAAACCCCCGGTCGACAAACGTTGCCCGCAACACCCGATACCGCTCGATACCGGTCTGTTGAACCAGTTGAGGCTGCTCGGGTGGCAAGCTCATGAACTGACTCAGCAGCGGATGGGCTACGTCGTCGGGCAACTGATTGAGCAACGCATTGAGCGGTCGCCGTAACAGGGCAACGGCTTTGGGATTTGCGGATGTAATGCGGCCGTCGTAGTCGAAAATCAGTAGGGCAATGGGTGACGCGTCGATCAGTTTGTCGAGAAACGACTGTTGTTCCGCCTGGTGTGTCCGTTCCTGCCGGAGTTGATCGATCATCAGGTTATAGACCCGAATCAGTTCGTCGACATCCCGGTTGCCCGTCGGCACAAATTTGATCGTAAAATCCTTGTCGCGGATGGCTTCGATACCCGAACCGATGTACTGGCCCGGCCGCCTAAAGGTCTGGTATAGGTCGATCCCGACGTACAGCGAGCCCAGCAGTACCAGTTCGCTACCGATAAACCAGATCGGATCTTTGATAAATGCCATATAGGCCAGCGTGGCCAGGATCAGGTGTAAGCTTACCAGGTAGAGCAGATAACGGGCGCGAAAGATCATTCGTCGGCGGAGTAAGCGATGCCGAATTTATCCAGTCGGCGGTAAAGCGCAAAGCGGGTGATACCCAGCGACCGGGCGACTTTGCTCACCCGGTTCTGGTGAAAGGCCATGGCCTGCTGAATCATCTGCTGTTCCATCTGATCGAGGGTCAGGCTACCGACCTGCGGCAACCGCACGGTGGTCGTCGGTGTTGCTGGGGGGACGTATTTTTCAAAGTCAGCGATGGTCAGTTCATTGCCCGGAACCAGCAGCGCGGTACGCTCAACCAGGTTTTTCAGTTGGCGAATATTACCTGGCAACGGCAACGCTTTCAGCCAGCTAAATGCCTCGTCGCTGACGCGCAGGTCGGGCCGGCTATACAGTACTTTCAGGTTGTCGAGAAAAAACCGAACCAGCGTAGGAATGTCGTTGGCGCGTTGGCGCAGGGCGGGTAGCGGTATCGTGATCAGGTTGATCCGGTAGAACAAGTCCTCCCGAAACGTACCCTGCGCGACCATCGCTTCCAGATCGCGGTTCGTCGCGCAGATCACCCGCACGTCGACCGTTTTGGGTTTGCTGCTGCCCAGCGGCTCGAACGTCCGGTCCTGCAACACGCGCAGGAGCTTGACCTGCGAGGCTGGGGCCAGATCGCCGATTTCGTCCAGAAAAATGCTGCCCCTGTTCGCCAGCTCGAAGCGCCCGACGCGGTCGGCTTTGGCGTCGGTGAAGGCTCCGCGCACGTGGCCAAAGAGTTCGCTCTCGAACAGCGCTTCGGATATACCGCCCAGGTTAACCTTGACGAAGGGCTGCCGCTTCCGGCGGCTGTTCTGGTGAATGGCTTCGGCGATAAGCTCTTTACCGGTACCACTTTCCCCAGTGATAAGCACGGGCGCATCGGTCGGTGCAATCCGGCCGACGGTCGTCAGCACATCGAGCAGCATCGAATCGTTGCCCACGATGTTGTCGAACTGAAACTGTTCATCGAGTTGCCGCCGGCTGACCGAGCGCGTATTGGTACCGGCCAGTTTGATGGCCGTTTCGGCAGCCTGTAGCAGGTAGTCGTTCTGCCAGGGCTTGGTAATGAAATCACTGGCACCGGCTTTCATCCCATCGACGGCCAGTTCGATCGTCCCCCAGCCCGTCAGCAGAATCACCGGCACGACGGGCAGTCGTTCCCGGATGCGTCGCAGCAGCCGCAGCCCATCGTTGCCCGAGGTGTCGATCGAGAAATTCATGTCCAGCACAATCAGCGCGGGCGTTTCCTGATCCAGCACCTCGTTCGTATCAAAGGGGCCGTCGGCTACGCGCACGCGATACCCAGCCTTCCTGAACAGCAGGGAAAGCGAAGTTTGGATGGCGGCATCGTCGTCGATAACAAGAATCATATTATTCTTCGTGGAGGGCAGTAGCGGGCTGAATAAGCGCAGCCTGCCGACTGGGGAACAGGGCACAGAGCGTTACGATCAGGTAGATGATCAGTGCGGCAATACCCATTGCCGTTAGGTACACACCCGCCTGCAGGTCGAACACGTTCAGCAGTGGAAACTGCACCGCCAGTAACAGTCCGATCAGCATGGCAAAGGTAGCCAATACCCAGGTTTCACCCACAAACTGGGTCGACACCCCGCTACCGGTAGCCCCGATCGCCCGGCGCAGGCCAATCTCGCTCCGACGCCGGGTGATGCTCAGGTTCAGTACGCCGAACAGCCCCAGGGCAACGTTGATGAGCAGAAAGCCACAGACGACAGAGGCAATGATGATTGGCACCAGTACCAGATTATGCTGGTTCTTACGGGAATCGGTCAGGTAATCGACTTCGAAACCCCAGCCCGGCAGTTGCGACGCGATGGCTTTGACCATCGTTGCTTCAAAGGCCGCATCGGTACCGGGCTTAACCCGAACGAGCATTGTATTCGTCCACGTATTATTGGCCTTGGCTAACTCAAACAGGGCGGGACGGTTGGCCATGAACTCACCCTTCGCTTTGAAATTGTCGATTACGCCAACGACTTTGTATTGATCGCTGATAATTTTCCCCAGTGGATTTTCGGCAGCGAACAGTTCCTTTCTCGTCTGCTCATTGATAACAACGGGCCTGTACTTACCTACACTGTCGGCGCTACGGTACCAGCGTCCCGTAGGTACAGCAATACCAAGCGTGTTCGCAAAGTTGTCGTCCGTCGTGTAATAGTCAGCCTGTACGTCATGCTTTTTATGCGTAATGCTGCTACCATTCTGGTAAGCCGAAAAAGGAAAATTATCGCCCATACTCGACGCTGATTCGACCGCCGGGTATGTTCTGACGCGTTGAAGTATACGCTGTAATTTACTACCTACATCCGTTGTATCCTGATTATTGTGCAGCTGAACGGCCCACACGTTAGCGTAGGTGAAGCCCAGCGGCTCTCGGTACTTACTAACATTGACCACTATTAGCGTTGCCAGGCCAAACAGCACCATAAACGACGCCCAGATCTCGACGATCAGCAGCGTGTGCGCCCGTTTTTTATTCCAGATAAGTCTAAACAGATGTCGGAGCATGATTGAGTGATTGAATTACGGAATGATTGAATGATGCGCTCTTTATGCTTTTAAGGCATCGGCGATGGAGAGTTTCGACATGCGCAGGGCCGGTACAACGCCCGACAGGAAGCCGAACAGCAGGCAAACCAGCAGGCTGATGAGGAACACACTCAGGTTAATCGTCAGGTCGGCGTAGGCAATCCAGCCACTCTGATTGATAAAGTGAATGACAAAGCCGGTCAGCACCAGCGCAATGACGCCACCGATGAACGTGATAAAAATGTTCTCGATGATAAATTGCCAGACCAGCGTTTTGACGGAGGCCCCGAAGGCTTTTCGAATACCGATTTCAGACGCCCGCTCCATAATCCGGCTGACGTTTACGTTTACCAGATTGATAGTGGGTAACCCAAGCAGCATAAACAGCACGAAGGCAATGATGCCAAAGAGAATTGTTCGCAGACCGGTATTTCTTGCAAGCACGGGCCGGAGAAAATTATTGGTATAAGTCTCCGCGTTCAATTCCAGTGTGGTGTATTTGGCGCCGTAGTACGTGATCGGCAGTGGGATCTGATCCATTCGCTGTTGAAATTCGGCTTGAACAGCGGGAATATCAGCCCGCTTCTTAGCCAGAATAATGCTAATGTAGTTGCCCCGTATGCCGCTCTCCTGATAGTTACTTTTGGGGGTAGTATACGGAAAATACACGTCGGCATAGGAAAAGGGACGGGTAAACGGGCTTCCTTTGACAACCCCAATGACGCGGTAGCGTATGTTCTCGATCTCGATCGGTTTCCCAACGACCGATTCATCCCCCCGGCCGAAGTATTGATTCCGCAGGTCATCGTTGATTACCACCACATAGTCGCCATTGGCGATGTTCTGCTCCGTATACGGTTTCCCGTCGATGAACGTAAAGTCCATGACCCGCCAGAAATCCGCGTCGGTGAACTTTGTATTCAGCTTGATCTTTTGCGAGCCGACATACGCATTCGAACTGTTGACGAAGGTGCAGATCGTAGCCCGTTCGGGCGTTTTGAGGCTTTTAACGTTATCGGTCAGAAACCGAAAACTCATAGGCCCCGAGCTTTGCCCCTGCTTAGCCGGATCCCGCAGCGCCATCTGCATGATGTATAGCGACCGGTCGCGTTTCGTTTCGGGGTAATGTGGCCCGAGCAGATGGTCAAGAAAGGAGGTCAGCACCATCAGGACGGTCAGCGTCAGGCTGATACCGAAGAGCGTAATGAAGGTATACACCGGGTGCCGCATCAGCACCTTCCAGGCGATTTTGATGTAGTTGGTTATCATGGGATTGATGGAATGATGGACTGATTAAATTAATGCTTGTCTACGGCCTTTCTTCTGGTTGCCAGCTGTATTGATGGGGCAGTTTGTTTTGCCTTAAAGCCCCTGAAGGACGGTCATCCACTGCCGGACTTTAGGAGTAAAGCGGATAAGCCAGAGAAAGCGTTACGAATTGACTCGATCGCCGGAATAGCACTTCCCCTGCGCCAGCCCCAGCATTCGATCACTCAATCATTCTACAACTCGTTCATTTCTTAACACCGAGTCCCCGACCATCGAGCCGTCGAACAGCCGCACGAGTCGGTGCGTTTTTCTGGCCATCGCTTCGTCGTGCGTTACCATCACAATCGTGCTGCCGTCAGTATTGAGCTGCTGGAGAATATTCATGATCTCGTTGCCCATCACACTGTCGAGGTTGCCCGTCGGTTCATCGGCCAGCACGATGGCGGGGTTGCCAACAATGGCGCGGGCAATGGCGACGCGCTGTTTCTGCCCGCCCGACAACTGCCCCGGAAAATGACTCATGCGATTGCTCAAGCCTACTTTTTCGAGGGCTTCTTTAGCCAGCACCCGACGCGACGCCCCCGCTGGATCCCCTTTCCGATACAGCAGCGGAATCTCTACGTTATCGAGTACCGACAGATCGTTGATCAGGTGAAAACTCTGGAAGATGAAGCCGATCTGCTGATTCCGCAGTTGCGCCAGCTCTTTGTCGCGGTACTGAGTAACCACCCGCCCGGCAATTTCGACGGTACCGTTACTAGGCGTATCGAGCAGGCCCATCAGGTTCATCAGGGTCGACTTGCCGCAGCCACTAGGGCCCATGATCGACAGAAATTCACCAGCAGCTACGTGCAGGTTGATGGTGTTCAGGGCCAGCGTTTCGATGCTGCTGGTGCGGTACACCTTTTCGATGTTGGTCAGTTTGATCATCGGGATTGTGTCAGTTTCTGATTGGTTTCAAAGTCGTATAAGGTCAATAGCCGGATTGTATAGTGGGCCTGCCAGTAGTCGCGCAGGGCCA
>JAKONH010000391.1 GCA_022702045.1 Spirosomataceae bacterium | reverse complement strand
CGGCCGGAAGCCGCCGTACCGGCAATCTGGTACAACGCTTCGTTCAGCAACGCATCCCGCACGTCACCCAGCGGGTAGAGGGTAATGGGTTCTTCAACCTCAGTAGTTGGCACAAATCCAGTTGAATAATCCGACTGACCCAGGCTGTTGTACGACCGAAACACGATGGGTTGCATACCCCAGTTTATTTTTCCCGTGTCGTCGGTTATCGTAATGGACCCCACATTCTTCCCATAGGTTGTAGTGCCAATCGTATTTACTGTCATATAGGGCCGGAGTCCATTGATAATCAGCTCACTGGCTGATGCTGTTCGGTCCGTCGTCAGTACATATAAACGGCTTAGATTACTACCGATGTTCTGCGCCTTCGTGCTAAATTTTTGCAGGAAGAAGTCGCTACCATACTCTTTTTGTAGCACCGGCGTCAGCGTACTGTTCCAGCTTTCCCGGAAATACAGCTTTGAGTCATCAACGCCCTTTCCGATCAGACTGGCCAGGTTAGCCGAAGACGACGTGTAGCCCCCCGGATTGTACCGTAGGTCAAGCACCAGTTCATTGACACCCGCCGACTTGAATTGGGCAAAGATCGCGTCGACCTGATCGTCATATTCGCTGCCTTTGCTGCCATTCGGAGCCGGGACAAACTGGTTATATACGAGGTAACCAATTTTTTTCGTACCGACTGTGTAAATCGAATCCAGATAAACCGGATTGGCCTGAAAAACAGTCGTCGTAACACTCTTTGTTACTCCGGAATCGACAATCGATTGATTGCTAACGGTGGCTAACCCGAATGAGAAATTGGTCACCGAACTGTCGAATAGTAACGACTGGTAATTTGTCGTTGTGATCCCCTGCCCGTTTACTTTGGTGATAATGTCGCCCCGCTTCAGACCAGCATTGGCCGCCGGCGAATTGGGTAGCACATACAGGACCTGCGCAATTACGTCGGTCGACCCACTAGCCCGGAGGTAGAGCGCGAATTCCATCCCCGTCGTTTTCGTCTCTCCGCTCAGGCTTGACGTCAGATCGCTGGCATTTTCTTCGATCCACGAAAAGCGATCACCCTCCGGATTGGTCGTGGCGTTGTATGTGTTTAGCAGCGAATCGAAAAAATCCGACGGAGCCAATGTTTTGTCGGGGTTCGCCGGAATCTTATCATTCCAGTAATAGTACGTCTGCATGTTGTCGAGAATCCACGAATCGACCGTTTGATTCTCGGTTGTCGACGTTGACGATTGTGGCGTGACGGCATCGTCTTCCTGATGCTTACAACTCGTCAGGGTTAGTGCCAGGCCAGTAATCAATAGACTTCCTGTTCGCGCCCATGTACTTATGATACTGTTTCTCATAATCGTATTGCTGTTCATGCGTTTCCGTATAATTAACAATACGCCGGGCACTCTTCAGCTGTTGCCCACTACCGGTTAATAAACGATTAATCAGGTAGATTACTCTACGAATTGACCGGTCTGATCGACAAACGGCGGGCTATATGTAGAATTTTTTTCGTCGAATGATCTCGTCTACCGCATCCGGGACCATGTACCGGATCGATCGATTAGACCGGATAGCATCGCGGATAAACGTAGCCGAGATGTCCAGCAACGGGGCATCGACCAGCTGTACGTTGTCGTGGTGACGCAAGGTAGCGCCAGCTTCGGCAGCGACACCGGGCCGGGGATACACGTACAAGCCGTACTGATCGAGAATTTGCTGGTAGTTTTTCCAGTTGACGAACTGAGTCAGATTGTCTTCCCCCATTATCAGCCGAAACGTGTGCTGCGGAAATTTCTCACCCAGTCGTACCAGCGTATCGATCGTGTAGCTGGGTTTAGGCATCGAGAATTCAATATCCGTTGCGCGCAGCAGGCTATTGTCGGCAATGGCCTGCTGTACCATATCGAATCGGTCAAAGGCATGAAGCAGACTGGTGGCTTTCTTGAACGGGTTCTGCGGTGACACCACAAACCAGACCTGGTTCAGATCGGTCGTCGTGGCCATCGTGTTGGCAATAATCAGATGACCGACGTGAATAGGGTTGAACGAGCCGAAAAACAGACCGATTTTCATACAAAATCCTATAACGTTACGACTCTACAGGTATGAGGCCTTATAACACTATTCCCTTTTCGGGTACCTCATTCCGTTGCACGAAGTTATCGACCAGCTTTTGCGCTTTTTTCAGGGACGTTTCCAGATCGTCGTTGACCAGAACAACGTCGAACTGATCCTGAAAACTCATCTCGAAGTGTACTTTAAACAGCCGCTTCGACAGGCTTTCTTCCGTTTCCGATCCACGACCGATCAGGCGCTGCCGGAGCGTTTCTTCGTCGGGTACTTTTACAAACACGGCCAGGGCTTTGTCGCCATAGTAGTGCTTAAGTTTCAAGCCTCCCTGCACGTCCACATCAAACAGTACATGCTTACCACTGTCCCAAACGCGCTGTATCTCGGCTTTCAGGGTACCGTAGAACGCTCCTGTATATACTTCTTCCCACTCGACAAATTCGCCCGCGTCAATCTTGTGCTTAAAGTCGTCGGGCGTCAAGAAATAATAGTCTTTACCGTTCTCTTCACTACGGCCCCGGCGGTCGCGTGTGCAGGCCGAGATGGAGAAACCAAGGTTATTGTTTTCGCCCAGCAGGTGTTTGACAATGGTTGTTTTGCCAGAACCGGAGGGAGCCGAGAAGATGATCAGTTTACCGTCCAAAATGATAGCAATGAATGGGGTTAAAAAATTAATTGGGGTAAACAGAGCCGTGGTTGGTTCTCCGTTTACCCCAATCTATGCGTTCTATACTTTAGCTGAATGTCAGTATCTTGGACTTGATCGTCTCAATCAATTGATCTGGGCAGCATCGCTTCTCCATCCGCTTGGTCAGGAGTTCTTTCACTTCTCGCTCGAGGTGGTACATCTCG
>JAKONH010000383.1 GCA_022702045.1 Spirosomataceae bacterium | reverse complement strand
ATGCAGATTACCATCGAGACGGCGCTACGAAGGGGCCACCAAGTGCAAGTCAGTTCAAGCGCCCATGGTCGACAAGCCGACTATTTGATCCAGATCGTTGATTCAGGGCAGTAAGCTATTTACTGCGTCGAGAATGGTAAAAAGTACGCTTTAAATCAGCCTTTACTGAGACAATTGATGCTACACCGTTATTAGTGAATAGGCTTGTAGATTTGTAGGAAAGTACCCTTCATCCAATGTCGATACAGCCCCTGATTGCTCATTTTGAAAGCTATATTCCACTAAAGGAATCGGAAAAACAGTTGCTGGATGGCCGGGTAACCCAGCGGCAAATCAAACGGAAACAGGCCATCTTACAGGAGGGTTTTCCCTGTAGACACTACACATTCATTGTCGAAGGCTGCTTTCGGATGTATGCCATCGACAAGAAAGGAACCGAGCATAATCTACAGTTTTCGGCTGAACAGGACTGGATCGCTGACATCGGAAGCTTTCATGCCGGAAGGCCCAGCGCCTTATTCATAGAAGCCATCGAACCGGCCGTTGTACTACAAATCGAAAAGCAGGATCTCTACTTCCTATACACCAATATTCCCAAGCTGGATCGGATTTTCAAGGTTATCGTCGAGAACAAGTATGTTGAACTGCAAAACCGGGTTTTGCAAAGCATCAGCTCAACGGCTCAGGAACGCTATCTCACCTTTTTAGACCAATATCCCAAGCTTGCCTTACGGCTGCCCAATACACAGATCGCTTCTTACCTGGGTATTACCCCTGAGTTCCTGAGCAAAATCAGGAAAGACATTGCGTCCTGATACGTCGGACTTAACCTAGTTTAAGCTTATTTCTTAAGCTACTTTATGGGCGTACCCAGGCCGTTGGACGGACCTTTGTCTGGTTATCTAACCAGCAAAGACCATGTCACAAACGCAGGAATTAAACGTCGCCATCATTGGTCTGGGCGCTATTGGCCGTGTACTAGCCATCAATCTAACAACGGGTTTTCGGACGGTTATGGTAGCCGCCCGCGATTATGCCGCGGCCCAGGATCTGGCTAACGAGTTGGGTAACTTCGCGCAACCGAAGGAGATATCAGCGGCTGTTGACCAGGCCGATATTATTGTTTTAGCTATTTGGTTCGATGCCGTTGGCGAGTTTTTACAGCAGTACGCTACGCAATTAAATGGCAAAATCATTGTTGACCCGTCTAACCCGATCGCACCTGACCTTATCGGTGGTTTTGTCAAGATCGTTGGCCAAACCGAGTCTGCCGGTCAGATCAACGCTTCTTTACTCCCCAGCGGAGCAAAGCTCGCTAAAGCGTTCGGCACATTGGGTGCGGTATCACTGGCTCAGGCATCCGGGCAAACGCCGGAGCAGGCAGTTCTGTTTTACGCCACCGATGATCACGCCGTTCAGTTCGCTATCGAGGAATTAATTATCGATGCTGGGTTCGAACCCCTGTATGCTGGTGGGCTGGATCAATCCATTCGCCTGGAAGTATTCGGTGATCTTCATGAATTCGGGGCATTAGGCAAACCGGTCCTTTTAGACGAAGCTAGAGAAAGGCTCCTGAACCCGGATTTGGTCAGCTAATACAAAGAAACGGCTGCTCTGCGTAGCCGCCTTTTTCTTAGGAAAGCATACTCGTCAACAAGCTTGCAAAAACCAGCGCTGTCTGGTTTCTAGTACTAAAATGAACTACCTATTTTTCTGTTTATGGCTGTTCACCAATGCAGCCGCATTTAGCCAAAGTCCCCGTCAACTGCGTGCGTTTATGCAGCAGACCCCGTCACCGGCACAGGCGATTCCCTACGGGAACAACCCTAAAGCGGGCCGGTACGTGCAGACGAAAGACGCCAGGATTTATTACGAAGTCTATGGGCAGGGAAAACCGTTGGTAATCCTGCATGGTGGTATCGTGGGATCTACTTACGAGATGGGTCAGTTTATTGACAGACTGACCAAAACCCATCAGGTCATTGCTATCTCTACCCGCGGACATGGTAAATCGGAAATGGGTTCGGGCCTACCTTCTTACGAGCGTAAAGCCGAGGACGTCAACACGATCATCGAAGCGGTAACCAAGGATAGTGTGCTTGTTTTGGGCTTTAGTGATGGCGCTTATACAGGCTACGTTCTTGCCGGCTCGCACCCGGATAAAGTTAAAAAACTGATTGCGATCGGGGCCGGGGAGTGGAAACCCGGTTGGCGAACATTTGATAATACACGCCAATCACTTTTCAGTTTGGACAGTCTCTATTTTAGCCAGCAACTGGCCCTACTACCCCAGCCTGAACGCTTTGACGAGTGGCTCATGTCGGTAAACCATTATTACAATACCGTTGGTATCGGCAAACCGGTACTGGGTAGGATTCAATGCCCCGTGCTGGTGATGGCGGGCGAAAAGGATCAGAATGCCCCCTTGAAAACAGTCATAGCCGCCTATGAGATGATTCCGAGAGGACAGCTAAGCATTATTCCCGATGCCCCTCACCCAGCATTCCTGACGAATTTCCCAGCGGTCTGGGCCAGTATGCTGCCTTTTTTAGGGCGTTAGTCTCCCCGGCAATACAGCGTGATAAACGCGGATACACAACCATTTTTTAGCAATGAACACAACCGAAGCAATAACAAACCAAGTACTGAGCCATCACCTCACGGCTTTTGGCAACAACGATCTGGCAGAGATCCTGAAAGATTATACCGAAGAATCTCAGGTATTGACCCCAAACGGACCCTTGACAGGATTAGCGGCTATCCGCCAGTTTTTCGCTGATTACTTCCTGGCGATACCAACCGGTTCAGCCTTCACCATGAAGCAGTTGATAGTCAGCCACCAAGTCGGCTATGTTGCCTGGGCTAGTGATTCGGCCATTGCTCAGATCCCGATGGGAACCGATACCCTCTTTTTGGCGGGAGATAAAATACTTATTCACACCGTTGCCGATTACCGGATCATGAAATAGCGGTCTGGGGGCAGCCGAAACGTTTCT
>JAKONH010000379.1 GCA_022702045.1 Spirosomataceae bacterium | reverse complement strand
AATCACAGTTCAAGACTCACAGTTCAGACGAGAGCTTCAGTATCTTGCCGGCGGCCAAGTCGCAGAGATACAGTTCTTTCTTCTGGTCCTCACCGAATGCCGATATTGACCCGGCGCGGGGAATTATCTCCCTGTTGATTGCTTTTTTACCGTCTGCGTTCAGCGCCCAGACACGGCCGCTGGCGTAGTCAGCGTAGATGTAGTTGCCTTTCAGCGACGGAACAGCACTTCCCCGATACACATTCCCGCCGGTGATCGACACATTACCATTGTCGTGTTTGTATTGCCATACCGGCTCGATCAGATCGACGGGCTTCTTCCCATCCGGCTCTTTGTACGGCTCACGGCCTTCTTCGATACGCCAGCCGTAATTCCCACCCTTCGTGATAATATCGATTTCTTCAATTTCATTCTGCCCGACATCACCCGCCCACAGTCGGTTCTGCTCATCGAAACTAATACGCCACGGGTTGCGCAGTCCGTAGGCAAATACTTCCGGGCGACCATTGCCGTCTTTGGCAAATGGGTTGTCGGCTGGAATACCGTAATGGCCCTTGTCGGTGCTGTTGACGTCGATACGCAGTACTTTACCTAGCCAGCTGGTGCGGTTCTGTCCGTTGTTTTGTGGGTCGCCCCCGCTCCCACCGTCGCCTGTGGCGATATACAGGTAGCCATCAGGCCCGAACAGTACCTTCCCCCCGTTATGATTCGAGTAGGGCTGATTGAAGCGAAGTAACACGACTTCAGTAGCCGGGTCAACGCTCATGGCTGACGGCGATGACGCTTTGAAACGACTGACGATGGTTTCGCGCGGATTGCTTTTCGTGTAGTTGACGTAGAAATAGCCGTTTTCGCGAAATTTTGGATGAAACGCTAATCCCAGCAAACCCATTTCTCCGCCGTATGCCACTTTCTTGCGGATGTCCAGATAGACCGGTGCCGACGTTGCGTTGGCACTATTGTCGAACGTACGAATACGCCCGGCCTGCTCGACCACGAACACCCGGTTGGTACCATCCTGCGCGTATGTGTACTCGACGGGTGCGTCGAACGTGAGTTTCGGATAGGCGTCAACGGCTTTGATTGCGGTGGGCGCGTTTTCTTTTCCGAACGAGGGCAGCAGCGATGCCTGCTCGACCTGCTCCGAACCGGTTGCTTCGGCCGGACTGATAAATTTATTTGTCAACCAGGCAAAGCCAGCCGTGGCAAATAAACAGACTACTAGGGAGGTAATTGCTTTACTAAACATGATCGGTAACGATGAGTTGCCATAGCTACTGCAAAGCCGGAGCCAAACCGGAATGCCGAACTTAACGAGGGCATATGGAGTTGAAAAAGCATGATAATTACCGGCTCGACCGCCCGGTAGACGCAGCATTCCCCTTTTTGGTGTTGGTTGCGTTCCTCAGGGCGGGGTAGGTTTTCCACTATTCATTTTAGCTCTTCCGGATTCAGACATGACGGTTGCCAACACCCCTTTCCTTGATCATTTACTGGCTCAGCGTTCTCAATACCGCTACAAACTTCCTTCGCGACCGGCAGCTGGTCAGTTTATCGATCAACTGATGCGCCTGCTGTTTCCCGTCACGCAGGACTGCCAGGCGCTGTCGCAGCACATCGAGGAATCCTATCAGTCGCTTAACAATCAGCTCATCAACCTCCTGTGTCCACTGGCGAACAACCTGCCGAACACACCGGAATCGCTAACCGCACAGTTGTTTGATAAGCTACCCGCCATTTACGACAACCTGCTGTTCGATGCCCACGCTATTGCCGACAACGATCCGGCAGCCGTTGGCGTCGAAGAAGTAGTTGCTGTTTATCCTGGTTTCTACGCCATCGCCGTCTACCGGATTGCGCATGAGTTATTACGGCTGAACGTACCGCTGTTGCCGCGTATGCTTACCGAATATGCGCACGGTCAGACCGGTATCGATATTCACCCCGGCGCGCAGATCGGCCGGTCGTTTTTTATCGACCACGGCACGGGGGTCGTCATTGGCGAAACGACGATTATTGGCGACAATGTCAAGATTTATCAGGGCGTGACACTGGGCGCTACGTACGTGGCAAAGTCGATGGCTCAGAAAAAACGGCATCCGACCATTGAAAACAATGTGGTAATCTACGCCAACGCGACTATTTTGGGCGGCTACACCATTGTTGGTCACGATTCTATCATTGGCGGTAACGTCTGGCTCACCCAGAGTGTAGAACCCCACTCGCTGGTTTTTCACCAGCATCAAACCGACATCCGGCTCAAGTCGCTGGACTCCCCCGAACCGATCAATTTTGTTATATAAGTTTAATGTTTAAGGTCTACCGTTTAAGGTTGCAGCAGCCTATAACCTTAAATGGTAGACCTTGAACATTAAACCCTACTCCGTATGAAAGTAGACAGTATCCTCGACACAATCGGGCAGACGCCCCATGTACGGCTAAGCCGGTTATTCCCCAATCACGACGTCTGGATGAAGCTGGAACGGGCCAATCCCGGTGCCAGCATCAAGGACCGTATTGCCCTGGCGATGATTGAAGACGCCGAAGCGAAGGGACTCCTGAAGCCGGGCAGCACGATCATCGAACCAACGTCGGGCAACACCGGCATTGGTCTGGCGATGGTCGCAGCTGTTAAAGGTTATAAGTTGATTCTGGTCATGCCGGAGTCGATGAGCATCGAACGCCGTAAGATCATGGCAGCCTACGGGGCACAGTTCGACCTTAGCCCCCGCGAGCAGGGCATGAAAGGTGCAATCGAACGGGCACATACATTACTGGCAGAAATGCCAAACGCCTGGATGCCGCAGCAGTTCGACAATTCGGCCAATATTACTATTCACAGGACAACTACCGCCCGCGAGATTCTGGCCGACTTTCCGCAGGGCTTCGATGCCCTCATCACCGGTGTCGGAACGGGTGGCCATATCACGGGCGTATCAGAGGTGTTGAAAGAGCACTTCCCCGGCATGCACACCTTTGCCGTTGAGCCAGAACTGTCGCCCGTCATCAGTGGAGGTATGCCCGGCCCGCACCCTCTTCAGGGCATTGGTGCCGGCTTCATTCCACAGAACCTGCACACCGATACTATCGACGGAACCATTAGTGTCAGCAAAGAGGAGGCCTTTACGTGGGCCGGACGCGCAGCGCGTGAAGAAGGTATTTTCGTCGGTATCTCATCGGGTGCATCGCTGGCAGCCGTGGCCAAAAAGCTGTCGCAGTTCCGCCTTGGTAGCCGCATCCTGACTTTCTGCTACGATACGGGTGAGCGCTATCTTTCAGTCGACGGCCTGTACTAGCCTATCATTCTATTCGCGGTCCCGCTTGAATGGGGCCGCGAAAAATCGTATACTGTGCATTAACAACTACCCTTCCTCTCTATGTTCAAAAACAGTGCAGCCTTTCGACTTATTAAAGACACCATTTTCATCGTTGCCGGTGTACTCAGTGCCGGTATGGGGCTGAAGGGCTTTCTGTTATCGAGTCATTTCATTGATGGGGGTGTAACGGGCATTTCAATGCTACTCGCCCAGCTACTACACATTCCGCTCGCCATTCTGCTACTGATTATCAACCTTCCGTTTATCGCGTTGGGATACCGACGGTTCGGGCGGCTGTTTGCTATACGTAGCACGATGGCCATTGCCGGACTGTCGCTGTCGCTGGTCGTCATTCCCTATCCTGATGTAACCCGCGACTTACTGCTAACGTCGGTCTTCGGCGGCTTCTTCATTGGGGCTGGTATCGGCATGGCGATTCGCGGTGGTGCTGTGCTGGATGGCACCGAGATTGCCGCTTTACTTATCAGCCGCAGCCGCCCCATCCTGAAAGTCAGCGACGTAATTCTGGTGATGAACGTGTTGATTTTCGGTGCCGCAGCCTTTTTTCTGAGTATCAATCTGGCGCTTTATTCGATGATTACGTACTTCGCTGCGTCGAAAACCATTGACTTTATTCTGCACGGTGTGGAGGAGTATACGGCTGTACTGATCGTATCCGCTCAGCATGAAATGGTTCAGCAACAAATTATCGAAAACGGCTGGGGGCTCACGGTGCTTACTGGCCAGCAGGGATATGGCAAGAAAGGACCAAGTGCTCAGGACACCTGCGTCCTGTATGTCGTCTTGACTCGCCTGGAAATCAGTCGACTACGTACGCTCGTATACGGTATTGACGAGAAAGCCTTCATTATTCAGCACAGCGTCGACGATGTAACCGGCGGCAAGATCAAGATGCTGCCAATGCACTGACAGGCATGCTGGATGAATCGACACGAACCGGTTCATTCAATAGACTGAAGACCTACTTTGTTGTCGATTACTCGATCGAGCACCAATTGGTAGGCATCGGTCGATACGCTTACTTCGCCCCAGTAGGGATGGTCGAGCGCAGCGATCAGAAATACCAGCAGGCCCACCATACCAGCCAGGATTCCGGTTAATATGGCATGAAGTCGGTAGCTACCAACAACAAATAGATAAGAGAAAGCGATCGTTGCAATGGCTCCCAGTATCACGACACTCCACAGTACGCTGGGTACGCTGCCTTTCACCGATTCGATTCGTAGCCGCCGGGTTTCGACCAGTCGGTTAAACGTGGCTATCGTTTCGCCGTGTAGTATCTGTTGCGCATTCGTATGCGGTTCAAATGGCAGCAGTTTAGATTGAAAGTGTGTCAGCAGATCAGTTTCGTAGATGTATCCTTTCTTTTGAGCAGGCCAGGCTTTCTTGATGATAAACGCTGTGTACTGTTTAATATCGCTCTGTAGTACCTGACGTTCTGACTGCGGATAACCCGACAGATCGCGGTATAGCACCGCGATAATCGACGCTTCCTGCGAAGCCAGGCTGCTTGCCTGCGTGAAGCTGGTCCAGGTAGCCACTGTCAACAGGCCCAGCAGCAGCCCATACAGTAACGATACGCCCGAGAAAAACCAGCCTACCGTTCCGTTGTCGATCAGCGTGGCCATGGAACTATGACTCAACCGGTTGTGGGTAAGGCGAAGGCCGATTAAGGCAACCGCGACAAAGGTACCCACTGTAAATAAGCCAAACAGCCAGGTCGGCAAGTCATATACCCAACGCATAAATAAGAGATCGTCATTGATTAGATGAACCGCGCTGGCATCCGTCGACTGTTGCATGGTACACAAAAAAACAGCGACAGCCGATTTTGCCATCGCTGTTTTACTACCAGCATTACGAGTAAACTGTTTGAAAAAAAATGACGTCTTAGCGAAGGCGACGCACGAACTGCCGCATCGACTCGCGGTAAGTTTGTTCGGATTGTTCGAGCAATTGCACGTCCTGCATGGTCATCGCCAATGCAATCATTCCATGCGACAGCGCCCACCACTCGAAATACAGCCGGCGAATGCTCTCCTTGGCTTTGGGGATAAAGGAAAAAATAATCTCACAAACCGTATCGCCGACGGCCTGTAATGCATCCGACTGGTAAACAGGCACCGAACAGTAAGCGCCTTCCAGATTGTACATCACTTGATATAATTCGGGCTGATGCAGGGCAAAATCCCATTGAATCAGCGAGATTTCGTAGAGCCGCTTTTCCGGATCCCGATACAGCTTCATGATTCGATGATACTGATCGTTCAGGTACGTAAACCCTTCGTCGCGGATAGCATTCAGCAGCACTTCTTTACCGTCAAAATATTCATACACGACAGGCGCGCTGTACTCGATAGCCTCGGCGATCTTGCGAATCGACACTGCTTGCCAGCCTTCCTGGCGCGCTATCTTCTTCGCTGTACTGATGATTCCAGCCCTGACATGCTCATGCGAGCGCGGTTTACGTTCCAGAGTTTCCATATCAGCAGGTTTTCAGTGTACAGTTAACAGTGTTAATGAGCCTGAAAACTACGCATTTACGAAATGAATACCTACGTACGTTCCTTTTTTCTACGAAAAGTTGAACTACGGCTTCACCTGCCACCATAAATTGGTACATACCAGTTGATTACCTACGATTGTTAATCCGCCCCGGTTAGGCCGCTACTTTTTCGGCAAGCAGCCAGGCATCCGCATCGCCGACGGCATAGGCATCCCCTTGCTCGGTACCGAATACGTCGATCAATGGCATACCGGCAGCGCTGAACAGCTGACGCAGGTCAGCCAGGGTGTATACATAGTGCTGCGCGGTCCGGGTTTGGGTTTCGGCCCCGTACACGTAGGTCAACTGCGAGTCGATACGGCCATCGAGCGGATTATACGTATTCTCCACCATAAATAGCAATGTCGAATCGTCGGACAGTTCGATGGGTTGCCAGTTGCGCGACTGATAGTCCGGCAGCACAGACTCGGCTACCATCTGCGAGTGCACCAGCAATCGGCCACCGGGTCGCAGTAACGTAGCCAATCGTCTCAGGAAATCTTGCAGATCAGGACGAGGGAAAAAGCTGAAGCTATTGCCCAAACAGTAAGCCGCATCGAACTGCCCAGCCGGGCCTGCGCCTGCCTGAATGGCAGCAATTGACACCGTTAGTATGTCGCCCTCTACCGCGACGACGGGCAGTTTTTGCTGCCGGGCCGCGCTACGCAATTCTGCAATGTAATCGGGTGCGATGTCGACGCCAGTCAGGTGAGCGCCCATACGCGCCAGTGGCAGCGCGTGGCGTCCATACCCACAGAATACGTCGAGCAGACGGTCGCCGGGGCCAAAGTCGAGTGTCTCGACGATCAGTTCCAGATCAAGCTGTGTCTGCTCGTCGGTTTGCGCGGCTTTCCAGGCTAGTTGCGGCAATCCATGAAAAAAATCGTGATACCAGGCCAAGGGTTGAGTGAGCGGTTGAGTGGTTGAGTGGTTGAATGATTAAGTGATTGAATAAATGGGCGCATTCAGTATTCAATCATTCTATCACTCAATCAGTCAATCAATGTATTTAGTGTCGTCTGGATGTTGGTGAAGCTGGGGACTTCTTTTACGTTGTCGAGTACTTCAGCATAGCGAACAATGCCCTGCCCGTCGATGACAAACGCCGACCGCTTGCTGACCCCCTTCAGGTCGAGTGCATAGGTTTCGTAGATCGTGTCGTAAGCACGTGATACGTCCTTGTTGAAGTCCGACAGCAGATCAAACGGCAGGCGCTGCTCGTCGCGAAACTTAGCCAGTGTATAGGGTGAGTCGACCGAAATACCCACGACCGCAGCATTCAGTCCGGCATACGTGGTAATGTCGTCGCGCATCTGGCATAGCTCGGCCGTGCAGGTGCTGGTAAACGCCATTGGAAAAAACAACATAATCAGGTTTTTACCGGCAAAATCGCCGAGCGAAACCAGTTGCTTTTCGGTATTGTAAAGTGAAAATGACGGAGCGGGCTGGCCGGGGATGAGCATACTCACGGGTATATTTTAAATGAAAATTCAATTATTTATGACCGCAAAAGTACGTTCATTGGCTAATTAAATCGTACTTCGTGGTCCTTTACTACCCATTTCCGTTTATGCAGTCTTACTGGGGCATTGATCTGGGCGGCACCAAAATCGAATGTGCCGTTCTCCAAACCGAAACCGGCACGCTTCCCTCACTCGATAGTGTAGTTATTCGCAAACGTATCGACACCGAAGCCAGCAAAGGCTACGACCATATTCTGAACCAGGCAAAAACGCTAATCGAGCAGGTAAAAGCCGAAACAGGTCTGCAACCAGATCGTATCGGCTTTGGTACGCCCGGCACGTTCGATCCGCTTCGGAAAACGATGAAAAACTGTAACACGACTGTGCTGAATGGTAAGCCGATGAAGCAGGACCTCGCCAAACTGCTGGGCATACCGGTCGAGGTGGCTAACGACGCCAACTGCTTTGTCCTATCCGAAGCCACGATGGGCATCGTTCCCGACGTCGTGCCTGACTATGAAACTATCTTCGGTGTGATCATGGGCACGGGCGTAGGCGGTGGTATCGTCGTACGCGGACGCGATGGTCAGCCTGTCGTGCTCAACGGCCTGCAAGGCATTGGGGGCGAGTGGGGACACAATGTCATCGAAGAAAACGGTTACCCCTGCTACTGCGGTAAGCGTGGCTGTGTCGAACAGGTTATCTCGGGTCCGGCGCTGCAACGGTACTACCATCAGGTCAGTGGCGTCGAGCGACTGCTGCCCGAGATTATGGAGCGCTACCACGCCGGCTCCGATCTGTTTGCCAGTCAGACCGTCAACCGACTGCTGGAATATTTTGCCAAATCCATGTCTATGATCATCAACGTCCTCGACCCCGACGCTATCGTGCTGGGGGGCGGCCTTGGCAACATAGACCTGCTGTATACCGAAGGCGTCGAACGCATCAAAAAGTACATTTTCAACAGTGGCGAAGTAAACACCCGTTTTCTGAAACCGAAACTAGGCGACAGCGCTGGTGTGTTCGGCGCTTCGATGCTGTAGCCCAGACCCGCGCAGGCGGCCATGCGGTGGTCGCCAGCGTGGCGCGGACCGGTCCTGGTCTGAAAGCCGTCAGGCCAACTACGCACTATAAAGCTATTCTGGCCGCTATCGCGTCCTCCAGACCAAGAGGTCCGGGCTACAAATCAGAAGGGCCATCCTACACAGGATGGCCCTTCTGATTTGAGTTCGTTTTTGTTTTAAATCCCTCGCTTGGGCTGCCATTCAGCCAATCAATTACTTCGGACGGACCCCTCCTGCCGGACGGCTTCCACCACCGGCCGGTGCCGGTTGACCACCACCGCTGGCATCGTTACCGCCTTCATCTTTCAGATCGTCGTTACCGCCCCGGTTACGCTGCCGCTGTGGCTGCTGATCGAAGCTGAGTTTGCCGAACTTATAGCTGAAGTTAACCCGGATACCAGCATTATATAAACTCGTTACGCTTTGCTGGGTAAACAGCACCGAACTCGACTCCGACCGGATGTTGAGCGGATAGTTGAAGAAGTTTTCGCCAGCAATACCAAAGCTCGCCCGCTTGTTTTTAAGGTCCTTCTTCACGCCCAGGCTGTAGAAGCCAAAGCCCCCCTGATATCCTTGCAATTGCACCTGCTTACCCCGTGCGAAGGCAAAGCCCTGTACCCCCCAACCGTTCTTCAGCGTCAGGTTGGTAAATAGCCGGCCGGAGATGACAAAGCCGGAGTTGGTAGCCCGGTACACTTCATTCGCACTGTTGTTAGTCAGATACGAATAGTAGGCGTCGATGCCGCCACCGATCTGCCATTTAGAAAACAGGGTCGCATTACCGAACAGGTTGATACCATAGGCATCTTCCTTACCAATGTTGAAATACGTTGTCCGAAGCGCCTGCCCCAGGGCGGGGCTAACGACGGTACCAATCGCCGTGATATTGGTATCCCGTACGCTCGTGATGGAATTGTTGGTCGTGCGGGCAAACAGCGTTGCATTGATGTATACCGACTTAATGTACGTACTGCTACCCAGTTCGACGTTGTCGGTCAGTTCGGGCGACAGTAGCGGGTTACCCTGCACGATGTTTAGCGGGTTCGACGCGTTGGGGTTGGGGTTCAGGAACTGAATGCCCGGCCGCTGCAACCGGCGATTATACGCCAGCTTGATCGTTTTCCCTCCTTTAAGCTGCTTCGAGATATTAATGCTGGGTACCAGATTGCCATAGTTGGGAATGGGGAGTTGCTGACCGGCCTGTTCCCCCCCCTGCGACTGATCGAAGAACGCCCGAATCGTCGTGTATTCGTAGCGCGTACCAGCTTTGATCGTATACTTGTTCTTCGTCGTCAGCGTGTACGACACGTAGCCAGCCGCGATATTCTGGTCGTAGTTCAGCGTGTTGGCCGGACGTGTCTGGTCGGTAATAAAATCACCCGTCGGCCCTGTTGCGATATTGTATTGGTATGCACTCTCGACCTGCCGGAAAATACCCTTACCGCCGAACTCCAGCAGTTGGTTGGTACCGATAGGCGTCTGGTAATCGGCCCGGATCGTTGTTTCCTGGTTGTGGCTCTGGTTGAGGTTCTGCTGCCGGGCGGCAATGCTGCCGAAGTTGTCAGACGGGTTCAGGATATCAGCCGTGAAATCGTTGGTCCGGTTGTTCCGGCTGTATTGCACCGATGTACTGAATTCCTGCTGTGGTCGGCCGTCGCTACGGTTATAGGTCTTGGTGTAATCGAGGTTTGCATCGACCGTACCCGACAGATCGGACGTCAGCACATTACGGGAATTCAGCGACGGCAAATACCCCTGACTACTGACCGTACGCGTGATGAAATTATCCTGGTACTGATAGTTGTTACGAGCGCCATAACGCAGGCTGGCTGTGATGGCGCTGGTCTTACTGATGTCATAATCCCAGCCCAGCGTGTATTGCCCGAACAGGCCATTGTTACGCGTATCGGCGGTTTGCTGCGTGGTGGTCCCGTTGGCTCCGAACGTTTGCTGCATGTTGTCGAACTTACCCCGCACGTTGTAGTTGCTCCGCCCGAAACCGCTCAGGTTAAAGCCCATCTTACCCGTTCTGAGGTTACCATTCAGCCCCAGGTTGGCCCCCCGGTTACCCAAACCCGAATCGACATTGAGTGTAAACCCGGCCAGGTTCGACTTTTTGGTGACGATATTGATGATCCCGGCCGAGCCCTCGGCATCGTACTTTGCCGACGGGCTGGTAATTACCTCGACGGTCTTGATCATATCGGCAGGAATCTGCTTCAGCGCATCAGCGACGCTACTGGCAACGATGGTGCTGGGCTTGTTGTTAATCAGCACCCGTACGTTGCTGCTGCCACGCAGACTGACGTTTCCATCCATGTCGACCGTCAGCAGGGGCACCTTACGCATCACGTCGCTGGCATCGCCCCCCTTATTGGTGATGTCGCGGTCGGCGTTGTAAACAATCCGGTCTACTTTTTCCTCAACGATAGCGGCCTGTCCGACGACGTTTACTTCCTTCAGCGTACGCACGTCAGCCATCAGCCGAATCATACCCAGGTTCGTTTCGCCCCGGCGATCGGCCCGGACATTGCTGATGGTTTTGTTGCGATAGCCGACGAACGAGATCAATAGATTGAACTGCCCCGACGGTAGTTTCTCGATCGTAAATTGCCCTTTTTCATTGGCCACCGTCCCATCAATCGGCTTCTTGGTTTGTGGGTCGATCAAGGCAATGCTGGCAAACTCGACGGGTTTTCCTGAAGTAGAATCGACGACGATACCAGTCAGGCGGGCGTTGCCACTAGTAACCGGACTGGTAGCCGGAGCCGGTTGCGAACCAGCGGTTGTTGGTTGTTGCGCCTGAGCCCCCATGGCCAGACAAACTCCCGTAAGCAGGAGTGGTAAAACGTGTTTCATTGCGTTGATAGCGATTGGCCCTTGCGTGTCAAACTGACCCATGTGACGGGCAGAACTGGAAAAAGACAGCAAAGCGACCTCAAAGTTCGCTTAAATCGGCGTTCCGACCCGAATACTACACAAGCGGAAACAGGCTAGGACGAACGGATAACGCAGGTTATGCAAACAGATTAGCGTGTTTTGTCAGTTCAGGATAGGTGTATGGGTCGAGGACCGCTGGCACGTCGGTCGGTTCGGAACGCGACGTAATGCGCTTACTAATGCTGTAGCTGTGCAGATTGCGATCGGCGTACTGATCGGCCAGTAGCGCCAGGGCTTGCTTTTCCGTTAGCTCGTCGTGAAGCCACTTCTGCTCATCGTCGGGTGTCAGCAGGCAGGGCATCCGTTTTTTGGTATTATGAATAGCCGCCAGCAATGGATTGGCATCGGTCGTCAGCAGCGTGTATGTCCGGGTCACTTCGCCCGTGTCGGGGTCAGCCCACTCGTCCCACAGACCCGCAATCGAGATAATGGTCCGGTCTGTGGGGGTGATATAAAACGGGTATTTGTTGCGGCCTTCGGTATGCCACTCAAAAAAGCCGGTTACGGGAATCAGACAACGGTTCCCCGCCCGCGCAGCCGATCGGAACGACGGTTTTTCGTAGATGGTCTCGGAGCGGGCATTGATCGTTGCTACCCGCAGTTCAGCCGCACTATCGCTGGTTTTCACCCAGTGTGGAATCAGCCCCCAGCTCATCATCTCGAACCGGTCGGGGTGCTGATGGGTCAGGATGGGCCAGTGCGGTAGCTGGTACGCGTTGGTGTGGTAAACGGGTTTGACATCGGCGGATTCAGGAACGGTGGCGTTGAACCGCTCTTCCAGCGCCGGTGCTGTGACGGCCAGGGATTTATGAAAACACATACGAAAGTTGGGCTAGTATAGGATAAACAAACAAAACAGACGGGCGGTTATGGCAACGTCGGTCATCAACCCGCCCCCCTCATGTCATCTACTCATTCGCCGTCTGCCAACGACACAATACCGAGCTTGTCTGATCTGGAAAAAACCTGCTGGCAGCAACTCGATCAAAGCATTCACGCCCACGGTTCGGCAGACTCCGCGTTTCGCAACATGACCGTTGCCACCTGCGCAAGCCGGGGAGCCGATGCCCGTATCGTGGTGTTGCGCGACGTCGACGTCGCGCATAAATACGTCTGGTTTCACACGGATGCCCGTACGGAGAAAGTGCTGCAGCTGGAAGAATTTCCGCAGGCTATGCTCTTGTTCTGGAATGAAAGCGAGCAGGTGCAGTTCCGCCTGACCGTCGAGACCCGCCTGCATACCGACGATTACTTGGCAGATGAACAGTGGAAAAAAGTACACGATGGCAGCGTTCGTCTGTATATGTCGGAGCTGATGCCCGGCAGTGTGCAGGACAGTCCATACCCCGGCTTTCCGGAACATATAAAAGACGGCACCATCACAACCGAGGATCGCTCATCCGCCCGACTAAATTTTGCTGCTATCGAATGTCGGGTGCTGTGTATGGAATACCTGAAGTTGGGCAAGCAGGGACAAACCCGCGCCCGCTTTCAGTACGAGCCTGTGTCGAAAATGACGTGGCTTGCTCCCTAGCCTTGCTGACTTTTCACGTATAGCGTTTCGACCTGCTGCCGGGCCCAAGGCGTCCGGCGCAGAAATACCAAACTCGATTTAACACTGGGGTCGTTTTTGAAACAATTGATCGAAATACGTTTGCTCAGTTCGACCCAGCCGTAACGATCGACCAGTTCAGTCAGGATCGCTTCCAGCGTTTTGCCGTGCAGCGGATTGTTCGGTTGGTCACTCATTGTCAGTTTGCTTTTTTAGCTTTCTTCTGCCTGTTTTTCTTACGCCAGACTTCATAGTCGGCATAGATACGATCCAGAAAAATAGCAGGACTTATGGAATAATACAGCCCGTTCAGCGTCGTCAGCTGCGTCGGTGCTTCATCATACAGGGTATAACGATAACCCGTAATCAGATTGACGCCGAACCAGCGCAGGGGTTTGAATCCGAAAAAAGCCGGCGACTTCAGCGATACTGAAATTCCTACGCTCAATGGCACGATCGTCGTCCGCACGGTTCGCAGCGGGCTGTCGTCTTCACCGAAAAACTGATAGGTCACAGAGCCAACGCCGACTTCGATTGGTGCACTCAATTCCCAATATTTCCGCCGATAGAAGTACGGCTCCACGTAAGCTGTTCCATAGTGAAAGCGTCGGCGAATGGATTGATGGCCGTCCCAAGGTTCGTCCACGTCATGGTTGGAGAAATAATAACCAGCGCCCACTTTGATATTGCTTGGCAGCAGGAACCCGGCCCGGCCACCCCACACATTCGTCGAATTGGAAAACAGGGGTTGACGACGGTCTTTAAAATAAAAAAAACGCTGATCAAGTTCGGCGATGAAGCGCACCTTTTTCGGTCGTTCGTTTTTACTACTATCCGCCGATCCCTGCGCCATTGACCGTTTGGGTACACCAAACAGACTCAGTAAACAGCAACTTAGGGCGAGTACAAAACGGATCATTCGGAATACAGATTGGGACTTGATCGAAGCATCGGCCAACGACAGCCTTGTTCGGTGTTATAGAGATTAACCACATTCAGCGCCATCAGTTTAGTACGTACAATCACCTTCACCCGATTCCCGTATGCCAACCCCCTTCGACTATACCCTTGACTACCGAACGCTCAATCTGCGCGAGCAGCCCGAACTGTATCGCGTCGGGAAAGGCGAACAGGGTGTTTTGCTCGTTCAGCCCTATAAATCCGAAATTGTTCCGCACTGGCGTTTCAGAACACCCGAGATTGCCCGTGAATCGTCGGAGAAAATTTACCAGCTCTTCTTGGATTACAAGAAACAGGGAGACTTCATCGGCATGGATATGACTCGCAAGTTCCTGCAAATGGGATTTACCCGAGCAAGGCGTTACGCAAATCATCGAACAGGCCAAAAATACGACGGCCCCGTCCCCGACGATCAAAAAGGCCGCTCGGGCGCTCACGGTCGCGATCAGTTGCCCCGCACGGAAGATCCGATCAAGGCCGAGTCGGCACGTATCTTCTATGACGTTTACCTGCGGGCGCGCGAAGACCCGGACTACAAGCGGATGAAAAAAGACTGGCAGACACAGTACGGCTGATCTTTCCGTAATTTTGCGCCGGATCGAAGTTTTCAACTTTGACCCTCAAACGACAAACGTTACACTGATTCTATGCAACTCCTCGACGGGAAGGTTCTTTCGACACAAATCAAACAGGAAATCGCGGCAGAGGTCGCACAGATCCGGGAGCAGGGCGGCAAAACTCCGCACCTTGTTGCCATTCTGGTCGGTACCAACGGCGCGTCGGAAACGTATGTCGCATCGAAGATGAAAAACTGCGAAGAGGTAGGCATGAAATCGACGCTGATTCGCTTCGAGCCAACCGTCACGGAAGACGAGCTGCTCGCAGCCGTGCAGGAAGTCAATGATAACCCGGATATGGATGGCCTGATCGTCCAGTTGCCTCTCCCTGGCCACATCAACCCCGATCGTGTCATGGAAACCATTGCCCCGGCGAAAGACGTCGACGGTTTCCACCCGATCAACATTGGCCGAATGGCCAAGGGACTGCCCGCCTATGTATCAGCAACGCCACAGGGTGTCCTCGAAATGCTGAAACGATACAACATCGAAACAAGCGGTAAGCATTGTGTTGTTGTCGGCCGGAGTCAGATTGTGGGCCTTCCCATGTCGATTCTGATGCAGCGCAACACCTACCCCGGCAACTGCGCCGTAACGCTGACCCACTCGCGCACGACAAATCTGGCCGAAATCTGCCGCACTGCTGATATTCTGGTAGCTGCTCTCGGCAAGCCCGAATTTGTCACCGGCGATATGGTAAAAGAAGGGGCCGTCGTGATCGACGTGGGTCTGGAGCGCGTACCCGATACCAGCAAGAAAAGCGGCTTCTCGCTGAAAGGCGACGTTAAGTTTGACGAAGTAGCGCCTAAAGCCAGCTATATCACGCCCGTTCCTGGTGGTGTCGGCCTGATGACAATCTGCTCCCTAATGCAGAATACGCTCAAAGCTGCACGGGGCGAAGTGTATTGATATTAGGTCAGTACGGGCCTCTCCAGGGCGATTCCCAGACAGGAATCGCCCTTTCTTTTTAGGCCTTATGCTCTTTTTTTTCAAACATTTATCATGCCTTATTCAACTATTTGACAATCAATATATTAAGTAGAATTTTAGCATCATGTTCCGTTCCAAATCAGGGCATGTTCAGCTTACTGTTTCCTATTTTTTTTACCCGTTAAAAGTAGAATCAAGATTAAAGAGATATTTATAAAAAATTAAAGAATGTGCGCTTTTTTAGTAAGTATATCTATAGAGTAAGTATAAATACAGACTCTGTACTACTCAGGAAGTCACCCTCTCCGCCGTCCGCACCGCCCCTCTTACCATTGCTAATACTTAGAGCGCACCCTGTGGTTCTGCTCCCCAAAATCCGGCACTCCGTGCACAACTAAATACATCCTGTTTTACCTAATTTTTCTCTGAATGACAAGTCAATTGTACAGTACAGTGGCTGGAAGACGGCGTTTACCTCGTAGTTCAGTCAACCCATTCGCTCTGGGCCTGTGGCTCATTGGCGGCACGCTCTCCGCCTTACCAGCAGCGCCAGTCGCTGCCAGCCCCAACAGCCTTGCACCGGGTGCCATACACGCGCTCATTCCCGCACAACACACAGCGCTGCCCAACCGCCAAACCCCACCCCCGGTCACCATCAAAGGCCGGGTACTCGACGAACTGGGCAAGCCGATTCCGGGATCGACGATACTGGTGAAAGGCACGACAAGCACGGGTACCGTAACGGATGCCAATGGCACTTACACCCTTACAGTTCCCAACGGAACAGGCACGCTCGTTGTGTCCTCAATTGGGTTTACGACGCAGGAAGTAACCATCGATAGTCGCACGTCCATCGACATTACGCTCAAAACCGACGTCAAATCGCTCAATGAAGTTGTCGTTGTCGGGTATGGTACGCAGCGCCGGGCGGAGGTTACCTCCGCCGTTGCCACAGTAAAAACGGAAGACTTCAACCAGGGGGGCACCCGCAGCGCACTCGATCTGATTCAGGGTAAAGTGGCGGGGCTACAAATCACCCGGACACAGGGCAACAATCCTAACTCAAGCCCGGCGATTCAGTTGCGCGGCATCGTGTCGGTCAATGGTACGCTGGAACCCCTGGTCGTTATCGACGGTATTCCCGGTGGTAACCTCGATCTGCTACAGCAGGATGACATTGCCTCGTTCGACGTTCTGAAAGACGGGTCGGCTGCGGCTATCTATGGTACGCGGGGTAAT
>JAKONH010000029.1 GCA_022702045.1 Spirosomataceae bacterium | reverse complement strand
ACGAAAAAGTGGGAGTACCAAACGGGCGGCAAAGTTATTTCGGCGAGCCCGGTCGTAGTAGATGATATCGTTTATATATCTGCTGATAAAATCTTCGCTCTTGATGCCAATACAGGGTCAGCTAAATGGTCGTATACCAGTCCAAGCAGCAGAGGTTCTTATGGTTATTCTAGCGCTTGTGTGGTTGATAAAAATGGTAGAGCCTACTATCCAAGCACAAGTGGCATGATGCAATAAGACATCAATCAAATCCATAGCAGGCGACGCCGAAAACCTGAAATCGAGTAGGCAGTTCATTCTTCTATCCACACCTACATAAAAACGGTATCTATCTGGGCAGTAGCCCTGTGTCTGGCATTCGTTGGCTGTAAAGGAAAAGACCCCTCAGACACACCCGCGCCACCTGATTATGTAACGGCTATCCAGACTAAATACAAGGCGTTGAACTGGACCGAAGTATCTCCGCTAATACGGGGCTTGTTGTTATTGTCAGCCTGGAAAAGAAAGGGCAGACTATCGACTGACGGGATACGCGAACCAACGCTAGTTTCCAGGCCGCACCAAGCGTAAAAACGCATACGTATACAGGTAAGCGTGTATACTTGAGACGGCCACAAATCCACTTGTACGACCCCTGACAGATTTCACATCTACACGATTCTGAAACCTTTTATCTTCTTAACACATGGCACTTTGTATTCCAACACTTGTCGGTCCGGTATCTGAACTCACTAAATCCATACGGGTTCAGGGAGCGTTACCGGGCGCCACGATCCGGATCAGCGCTATCGGTAGCAACCCGCGCGAAGTAGCTAAAGGAATAGCATCCGGAGGCAATGACCGCATTCCCATATACGACTCACTGAAGGCCGATGACATACTCGTTGTCGCTCAGGAACTGTCGGACGATACTAGCGGCACGACGGCCGAATCGATGGGCATGCCTGTCCAGCAGGTACCGGCGAAACTAGGGCACGTCGGCTTCGTATCGCATCTGTATAAATGTGGTAGCTACCTATGGCTTAGTGGTGGCTTTCCGGGTGCAACCGTCGACGTTCGCGACAGCACCAACACGGTTATCGGCAGCGGTGAATCCGAAGAAGGCGATGTCAGGATGACGTTAAGTGCACCCTTGTCTGGCGTTGTCACAGCGTACCAGCGCATTCCTTCTGTCACGGGACCCATCCACTACGGTTATCCCGATCAGATCAACCTGCGCCCGTTAAGTAGCCCAAGCATTATGGGATCGCTGATCGAGTGCCAGACCCAAATCCTGGTCCATGCCGTTTTTGATGGCGCGCAGGTAACGGTTCAGAAAGATGATGGCACCGAACAGTCAGCCGGATTTGATCGCAATAGCCTCTGGTTTCCGCTGACAGCACCCCTGGCGGTTGGCGAGAAGCTGAAAGTCAGGCAAACGATGCACCGTCAATGCGAACAGTTCAGCGACTTTTCAATTCCATATTCGGTACAAGAAGCCGCCGACGTTCCCCCCCCAGTCATACAAACACCTATCTGTGCAGGATCCAGACGGATTAGTGTATCTACTCTTATTCCGGGTTCCATCGTCACACTGACCATCAACGGAAAAATGTACAAAGGAATGCCTGCTGGTATCGTGCATTCGTTCGAGGTGGACAGTCTGGCAGTAGGCACAGTGAAAGCGACGATGGAGTTATGCGGTGTCATAAAGGAATCGACTACCGTTCAGATCGATCCAAGCGGTAACCAGCTACTCGTAAAGCTATTAGAACCGCTGTATAGTTGCGCCCGCGCTGTCTCTATTGGAAACATTACGCCCGGTACGGCTCTGCAGGTCTGGAAGTCGGATGGTGTACAGGAAACAGCGATCAGCAGCATTCACCACATCTTCAGCCAGGAAGTCAGCATACCGGTAACGCCCTATTTGCAGGAGGGCGAAAAACTGTGGGTAAAGCAGTGGTCCTGCAGCGATGTAGCGATCACCTCGAACAGCAGTGTCGTGGTGGCGCACCCGACATCGGTTTCCCCGGTTATCATCGAACCCGTGTATACCAACACATCGTCTTTTGCGGTTAAAAACGCCGTGGCAGGTGCATTGGTCGAAGCCTATATACAGCGAAATCAAACAACAGACTGGGCGTTCTGCGGTTCGGCCATTGGTAAGCCAGCACTAACAATCCTGCCCCTCAACCTAGTACTGGCAGAAGGAGATCGAATAAAAATACGCCAATTATTTTGCAGTGCAGAGGAGCGAC
Source organism: Spirosomataceae bacterium (assembly GCA_022702045.1). Classification (GTDB taxonomy): domain Bacteria; phylum Bacteroidota; class Bacteroidia; order Cytophagales; family Spirosomataceae; genus Spirosoma. Next base: position 1,798 of record JAKONH010000029.1, on the reverse strand, counting down.
TCAGCCTGTTTACCAACCCACCCGTAACGGTTGTCGCTTACACCGCCACCAAGACAGCTACCAGGTCGGGCACGTTTACGCGAAACAATTGTCCGGGTGGGCAGACGGGCTCATCTGTCCTGTACTCACAAAGTGCGACAGCCACCGCGAAGTCGATCTATAGTCAGGCCGATGCCGATCAGAAAGCGCAGCTTGCCGCTGAAACCAGTGCCCAGCAGGCGGTCGATGCCGGCGGGCAGGCGTATGCAAACCAACAGGGCAGTTGTCGCCTGCCCAGCCCCGTTTTAGACTCGTACGACACGAATACGTTCGTCTTGAAAGGAAAAGGCTTTAAACCCTCCGCACCCGTCTGGATAAGAATGACAGTTTCCGGGACGGTGGTGGTTAGTGATTCGTTTGGTAATCTGGCCTCTCTCACCGATTATCGATCAGGTTTTCCCTACTATCAGACAACTGCCGATTCTACAGGGAACATCAACCTCACTGTCGATCACAAAAAGGCATTACCGCCTTTGCCTTATGCCGATATGCTTTATTTCGGCGCGTTACCTGGCGAAACGCTCTATATCAGTGCTCATGATGGTCGGCCAAATACGGATGACATCACCGGGGTTCTGTGGAGTAATACATGGTCGGAGACGATGTAGAAGTTGCCCGTATCCGTTTTTAAATCTGTTTATAAATAATTATGTACGAAAATGGCTCAGATTCAGAATTTGACAATTAACGTTGGTGAACTTGAAAATAGACGGCTTGACACAAGCCTGCGTTTGCCTGGCCAACCACCCGCCCCCGACGTTCCCTGCCATAAGGTTACGCTCAACTTTGTGATGAATTTTAGTCCGGGTGAAATCGGGCTCACCTATCGGTTGGGCGCGATTTTATACGCCAACGACCGACAGGAAGACGATAGCGACGAGGGTAGTTTTGTGTTCCTGCCCTTATCAGAGAATGGAGGCCTAACGGAGCTGGCCAACTTAACAGCGTCAGCGCCAAACCACATTCTGTTTCCGAGGTCATTCCAGACTATCGAGGTTACGGCTACCTCCATGCCCCAAGAGATTTCCAGGTACGTACTGGCCGATACGTTGAATGAAGATCCCGCCGTCGATACTACTGGTCGTCCTCCATTTCGGTTAACCCCTCACAAAGACGAGCTTTTGGCGAGGGTGTCGTTAAGTCAGGTGGCCGAGGTGAAAAGTGTACCCGAGCCATTATAGGCTCATCGCCGGCTAGTACTGTGCAGCCATAGCAGCACGACCACATTACCACAAACCAGCGAACCGATCACTAACCGTATGCCACCACGCTGACGTACCAACAGCAAACATCGTCAGGTGAACAACGCCAAAAAGTAGCAGCGCGACGGCATACGGTGCCTGAATATGCCCCTTTCGTTTGTCGTCAGTTAGCAGCAGTACCAACACCGCTTCAACGGCGAAAAAGCTGCCGTTCAGATTTCGGGTCATGCTGTTGAACCAGGGGATGAAGAAAAGCATGCGGGTGATGGCCGGTGGCAGCAGCACCAGCACTGTGCAGGCCATGTATCGGGCATGAAGCTGCACCTGCCGCCCGTAGCGAAGACTTAGCCCGAGAAAGAGCGGAAACATAAGCAACGATAAGGTGTCGAGATAAACCAGCACATAAGCAATGTCGGCGGTACCCGGCGGAGCTGCGCTGGCCCCTTTCATCATACTATGCATCATGGAGAGGCCGCCGATTACCAATACAGGTACCAGCACAAGCGTACCGATCCAGCCCAGCTTTCGATGCAATGCCCACTGACCACGTAGGTACA
>JAKONH010000257.1 GCA_022702045.1 Spirosomataceae bacterium | reverse complement strand
ATCTTCTGCGCCCTGTTTCAATCCTTCTTCACTCAGGATTACGTCAGGAAGGATATAGCCGCCAGAACAGCCAAATCATCGGCCACGTTTCAATCCTTCTTCACTCAGGATTACGTCAGGAAGTCGTCGCGATGGCTAACTAGCTTACTTACAGCGCGATAGCCCACTTTCACTTTCGCTCTTTTTAGTTGTTTTTCAGTTGTCAAAGAACAGGCTTGCATACCTTTTTACTAAAATTCCGTAAACATAACTACTTGACAATTAGAACGCTACAGGCCATTTTTGGCTATCCCTGAATATATTCCCACCCGGCAGCCGGCTGTTTAATGCCTAGAGTTCGGTGAAAGCAAGTTACGCAGCGAACGTTTGCCTCCGTAACCCTAGGAAAGAAATTTCGGTCGATAAGGAAGATAACCCCAGCTTGACATCGCTCATGCTGGCCCCCGAAGTAAGACGATACGTGTTCTGTTTTCCCGGAAATATCGGCAGCGAGAAAGCGGGGGCAATTATAGCGTTTACTTTTTCGGTAATAGCGACAACGTTTATGACTGGACCAATTGCTTTCCTGTACCCTGGGTTCCGATTGGATTCTTCATGCTGCTCACGCTGCTGACGGGTCTGGAAGGCTGGACGTGCTGGCTCATTATGCTGGTACCAATGCTCGTTACCGCATCAATGCTTACGCCAGCTGGCGGGCAACCTGGATCAGGCAGGATAGTCAGAACAACATTTTACAGGTGGGAAAGCTGCGCTCGGAGATCAATAGCTGACAGGTTTCACAATCATTCGGGGATGAGCCCATACTGGTTGAGGGAGTTGCCCGTTTTGCGGCTCTCGGCGGTGCGTTCCAGTTTGAGCGATGTCGTCGTTGGCACCTCCACGATGTAGTAGTCGATGCTACCGTCAGTATTGGTTGGGCGAGGGTTCAGCCCCGACAGCAGCAGCCGCCGATTATCAGTCGAGACAGTCCAGGTGCCGGTGAGCAGCCGCCCGTCGATGTCTTTTAACTTGACTACCCCCGGCTGACTCAGATCGAGCCGGAAGTTGATGTAGCCGGGCTTGACGTTGCCGCTGCCGCCCAGCGTGTACACCAGCAGGTCGCCTTCCTTCACGGTCTGCGCCTGCCAGACACGCCCGAGCTGGTCGGCGATAGACGGTACGGGTTTGGGCTGGCAACCCACAAGCAGATTCAGCAACAGCAGCCCAGCCAGCAGGGCTTGATACGATTGACTTGCTTTCATGGCAGTACGATTCGTTTAGCCAGTTTCCGCCCGTCAGCGACGAGCTGGACGATGTAGACGCCGGTCGCCAGTTGCGACAGACTGTAGTGCCACCGGTCGGCGGGGCGCACGGTCCGATGGTCGGACAATACCGGCTGACCCGTCGCAGTCAGGAGTTGCAGCGTCGTCGACGCTACAGAGAACCAGTTGGTTACGACGTACAGCGTTCGGTCATTGACATACAGGTCGGTATGCGTGTCGATTTCGTCTTCGACTCCGATAACCACCTCATTGATACGCGCCGAAGCAATGTTGGAATAGCCCGAACTGCCTGCCGTGTTGATTGCCTTGATGCGGTAGTAATAGGTTGTAAATTCGCTCAGGCCGGGGTCGATGTAGCTACTCACCGGTACCGGCACCTGCTTGATTTCGGCAAACGGCCCGTTCGGACTGGTTGCCCGTTCGATACTGATTGTCACGGCTTTGGATGATACGACCGTCCAGGTCAGCTTGATCTGATCGTAGTCCTGTAGCTGCGCCGTCAGATCGGTGGGCGCGGCCGGAGGGGCCAATGGCGTCGTCACGCAGACGGCATCCGTGTAGCCCGACGGACCCGCTGCGTTGACGGCCCGCACCCGGTAGCAGTAGGACGTCGCGTCGGTCAGACCAGCATCGGTGTAGGTGGTTGCGTTGGCGGCAAGGTCAGCGACGTTTACAAACGAGCCGGTTGCGCTGCTGCCGCGTTCAAGCTGAAAACCACTTTCATTACCCGACAGGTCGGCCCAGGCAAGCACAACCTGCGTGGGCGACGTGGCCGTAGCCGTCAGGCGGGCGGGGGCAGCGGGGGGCACGTCGGGGGTCGTCACATCGGCCACGTTTGAATAGGCTGACGTACCCACCGCGTTTTTCGCCCGCACCCGGTAGACGTAGCGGGTGTTGGGTGTCAGACCAGTATTCTGATAGGTTGTTACATTTGCACCGAGATCAGCAAATTTAGTGAACGTCACCCCGTCTGTCGAGCGTTCGAGCTCGAAACCGGTTTCGTTGTCCGACGCATCGGTCCATTGCAGGTTGATCTGCGTGGTCGACGCAGCCGTGGCCGTCAGTTGGGCCGGTGCTGCGGGCGGACTGTCGGGCGTCGTCGCGTCGGCCACGTTTGAATAGTCCGACGACCCGGCCGCATTGACGGCCCGCACCCGGTAAAAATAACGCGTGCGGGGATTGAGGTTCGGATCGCTATAGGTGGTTGCGTTGGCAGCAAGGTCGGCCACCTTTATCCAGCCATCCGTTCCGGTACCACTCCGTTCGAGCTGAAAGCCGCTTTCGTTACTCGACAGGTCGGCCCACTGCAGGTTTATCTGACTAAACGAGGCTGCCGTAGCGGTCAGCCGGGCCGGACTGGCCGGGGGTGCGTCGGGCGTCGAAGCCTCAACGACAGCCGAATAAGGCCCCGTACCACTGGCATTGGTGGCTCGAATGCGGTAGTAGTAGCGCGTGTTCGGCGTCAGTCCCTGGTTGGCATAGCTTGTTGTCTCACCCGGCAGGCTGACCAGTTGCGTCCAGCCGTCGTTGCCATTGGGGCTTCGTTCGACCAGTACATTCGTCGCCGTCGCAATGGCCGACCAGCTCAGGTTGATCTGGGTTGTCGACACGGCTGTCGCGACCAGACTCTGCGGACTGGCGGGCGGCCCGGCGGGTGTCGTCGCGTCGACTATGCTGGAATAGCCCGACGCACCAGCGGCATTGACGGCCCGCAGCCGATAGACATACCGCGTCTGCGGCTGCACGGTATTGTCGGCATAGGTCGTCGCGTTGCCCGCTACGTCAGCCAGTTTGGCCCAGTTGCTGCCGTCGGGGCTGCGTTCCAGTTGGAAACCGCTCTGATTGGCCGAGCCGGCCACCCATTGCAGGCTGATCTGGTTGTAGGCTACCGACGTGATGACAAACCGAACGGGAGCCGCCGGGGCCATATCGGGTGTGGTGGCATCGGCGGTATTCGAATACCCACCCGGCGCACCGGCCGCATTCAACGCCCGGATACGGTAGACATAACGGGTGTTGGGCGTCAGGTTCGGATCGCTGTAGGTGGTTGCGTTACCGGCCAGGTCGGCAATTTTTGTCCAGCCGTCACTTCCGTTGGGGCTCCGTTCCAGTTGATAGCCCGATGCGCCCGAAACACCCGACCAGCTTAGGTTGATCTGCGTAGTCGATGCGGCCACAGCCGCCAGATTCTGCGGGGTTCCGGCTGGTGCGGCTGGTGTTGTGGCGCATTGCGTGTCCGTGTACCCGCTGGCCCCTACCCCGTTGATAGCCCGCACCCGGTAGCAATATTGTGTACTGCCCGACAGGCCGTTGTCGCTGTAGGTGGTTGCGTTGGCGGCAAGGTCAGCGATCTTGGTAAACGTACCATTGCTGTTTGGTGCCCGCTCGACCTGAAAGCCGGTTTCGTTGTCCGACAGATCAGCCCATTGTAGATTGATCTGGCTGCTGCTGACGGCAGCGACCGCCAGCCGGGCGGGTGATGTAGGCGTGGTAGGGGCTGAGGTTTTCGTCGTACCGCAGGCTTCGTTGCTATAGCCCGAGTACAGACCCGCGCTGGTTTTGGCCCGTACTTTATAGCAGTACGGAGTGTTGGCCGACAGGTTGTTATCGGTAAAAATCTTCTGCCCGAAATCAGCCTGAATAACCTGATACGTGCCGCCCGCGCTGCTGGCCCGCGAAATCTCGAACGTAACCGGTACGACGTTGGCATCGCTCCAGAAGACCTGAAGCTGATTGGTTGAGATAGCTAACACGCTCAGGCCCGACGGCGTAACAGGGGGCACGGCCGTCGTTGTGGCGCAGGCCGTGTTTGAATAGTCCGACGTACCACCTGGTCCCCGCGCCCGGACCCGGTAGCAGTACGGTGTGCCGCTGGCCAGTCCAGTATCGTCGTAGGTAGGGCTGCGGCTGTAGGCTACCGCAGCAATCTGGGTGAACGGCCCGTTCGATGAAGTCCCCCGTTCGAGCAGGAATTCCGTAGCCGATCCCGCGCCGGGATTGGTCCAGCTCAGACGAATGGTCGACGGCGACTGTGTAGCGGCCCCCAGGTTGGTGGGCGTTGTCGGGGGCGTGGCCGGGGTCGTTACCTTTGCTTCCCCAGAGTAACTAGTAGCGGCCCCTGTTGCCAGAATAGCCCGTACACGATAGCTGTACGATCCACCACCCTGCACTGAATTGTCAGTATAAGTCGTCACGTTGGCCGCGGCCTCCCCTATTTTGGTAAAGCTGGTGAAGTCATTTCGTTCGATTTCAAACTTGGTTTCGTTGGTCGTGTTGTCTTTCCAGCTCAGCACAACCCGATTATACGCCGGTGCTGTTCCTGACAGGTTCGACGGCGCATTGGACTGCGCGCACAGGCGTGATGCGGTTACCAGCCCTAAAGCCAGCAACCAGAAACATATGGATCGATTCATGGCTAGTTGATATTGATCGTTACCCGATTGGACAGTCCTGATTCGCGCCCGTCCTGATAAATCACCTTGACAGCATAATCGTACTGCCCCGGCGGCACGGCTTTGTCGGTGAATGACTGTTCTCGATTGACAGCCTCATAGGAGCGCAGCGAACTGGCTCCTGTTGCCCGGTAAATGATGAAGCGGGCATAAGGGTCGGGATGTTGCCAGCGCAGCGCTACCGTTCGACCATCAGTGCCAACCTGCGCAATCAGTTGCCGGGCCGACCGGGGAATGGACCGCAACGTATTGACGTTGAGCGGAAACGACGCAGGCGACTTCAACCCAGCCGAATCGATAGCCACAAGCCTATAGCTATACGACGCGTCGGACTTTACCTGCTGATCAGCATAGCTTCCCTGACGGGGGGATAGCCTGGCCAGTTCACGCCAGTTTTCCGTGGCGGCTCCCCGCCGGTATAATACCTGCTCCTGCACATCCTGACTGATACTAGGTGTCCACCGAACGACGATGGCCGTATCGCTGGCGACGAAGTCGCTGATGACCGGACTGCTGGGCGGTACCTGATCCGGGCGAACCAGTTCAACAATATCGGATGGTGGGCTGGGGTTGTAGTTTTTGTCGTAGGCGACCACCCGGTAATACAGCTTCTTCGTCAGTGTGTTCAGCGTTGTCTGATCATCGTAGACACTCGTAGGCAGGTAGCTACTGGTGCGGTTGGTAAACACATGATCGCGCTGATTGGCCATCAGCACCGCATAGCCCAGCAGATCCGGCTCTGTATTCGGGTCCCATACCAGGCGCACGTAACCGGTCGTGTCGATGTATCCCTGCACATTTTTGGGTTTGGCAGGGCCAGTCACATCCTTGAAGGTGCAGTACGCAGCCATCGACGGACTGGTGTTTTTGGCCGTATCGAGCGCCACGACCTTGTAAAACGTTGTCTCGTACGGATTCGCCGTTTCATCGATGTACTCCCGAACGGTTTTTCCCAGTACCTGCTTCGTCAGTGGGCTGAGCGGGCTTTTCTCGTCGTTGCCCCGGGCAACGATATAGCCGGCGAAATCAGCAGGCAGGTTCGATTGCTCCCAGGTGATACGGACTTTGCTACCGCCCAGGTGTCTGGCCTGCACATTGCGGGCTGCGGTGGGCGGTGTCAGGTCGATACCCTGTGCTGTGATCGTGGGCGAAGGCACACTGCGCTCCCCGAACGGAGAGATACCAATGACGCGGTACTGGTACCGGATGTAGTTCCGCTGCAGCGAGTCGACATAGCTGTACAGGGCCTGTTCCGACTGAACGGGCGCCTGCGTGTACGGCAGTCGGTTCAGCCGCCGGTACGTACGCCCGCCGTCGGCTGAGCGTTCGATGTAATAAGCCGAAAACAACTCGTCGCTTACCTGCCGGTCCCAGACGAGTCGAACGGATTTGTCGAGCTGTTCGGCCCGGACGGGCGGCATGGGGGGGCGCAGGTACGGCCCCACATTGTTGACCAGTACTTTCTGCTCGTCTACCGATAACAGACGGCCATCGTAACGGGGGGTCAGGTAATAAAAATACTGCGTGCCTTTCTTCACCGCCCGGTCGACATAGCCGAGCCCCAGCCCTTCGGCATGGCGTACGTTTTCGTCGGCCAGCAGCAGCATGAGCATGAGTTGAAAATCGTCCTGCGTTTTCTGCTGCACCAGCTTATCGAGCGTGACGGGGTCAGTGGCCGATCTGAGCACGCTGTTTTTACCGTACACGAGCTGTGCACAGGCCGCAGCCAGACTATCGGTGCGGGGGCTGCGCTGTTTCCATTCGTCAAGTGTCCAGCCCCGGATATCCTTCTGGAAGTCCAGGTGCAGCCGCCCATCCGCACCAAGGCTGCGCCGGGTCAGGATGTAGCCACCGTTGCGGTTGATGTCGCGGAAGAGAATAACGCTGTGCGGTGCCCACCGAACCACGATCGAATCGCCGAACCCCCGGCCTATCGCAGAAAGCTCGAAATGTGTATCGGCGCGGGCCGTCACCGTCTGGGTCGACGGGCGTGTCGGTGCAGCGGTAGCGGGCCGTTGTGGACGCTGCGCCGATGCCGGTGCGCCCAACAGGCTGACAAGCAGTAGCAGTAAACAGGCTGGTTTCATGACAGGGTTGGTCGAATACGAATGGTCAGTGGATGACGACCGGCGGTGCCGGCGGGTCGTTGTTTTTCTTGTCTTTCGACGAATCGCTGCCCGACGACCCATTGGTCGGAATAACGATCTTGCTGGGGTCCGGAACGGTTACCAGGCCAACGCTATCGAACCCATTCCCACTGTTTTTTGCCATGTTCAGCAGCGACGGGGCAGGAAACGGCAACACCCCATTCTTGATGGCAAAATCATCGACATAACGGTCACCAGCACCGTCGTTACTGATCACGTCAGATGCCAATGTTGCCCCCGGTACCTGCTTGAGGTAAAAAGCGATGGATGATCCCGGTTTGGTTTGTTTCCAGTAGTAGCCACCCTTGATCTGGTTAAACTGGTTGAATAGTTTACTGACCTGATCGCTGCTCGGTCCCGCCCCACCTGACGGTTTTCCGGTCGTACCCAGCGTTTCGGTCTGCTTGATTTTAGCCAGTACAAAGGCTACGCAATCCTTTGCCGTATCGCGGATTCGATCTTTACCCCGGCTGGGATCGCTACCCGCCGGGGCCATGTACATCGTGTTGGAATTGTACTGAACGATAAACAGCTCGCCCGATGCCGTCGCTGCCTTTTGCAGATCGCTGGAAAAAAACAACACCCGGTAGTCGTCGTTCAGTGACATAAAATAGTCGACGTAAAAATCCAGCGTGAACGACTCGGTGATGCTCTTCATAAATTTCTCACGAGCTCCTGAACTCATGCTCTTGGGCTGTCCCGTCTGCGTTCCCACGGCCACGTGATATTCATACGTCAGGCTACTGGCAATGCTGATTAGCTGATCGATCAGCTCTTTCCGCAGTGGGTAGGTTTCGTTCAGCGTAGACAGCATCACATCGACGTTGTCTTCCAGACGCTCGACGTAGACCTTATAGATTGGTGCGTTCAGGAACATCATGCCGTATTTCCCCGGCTGACTGCTCAGCGCCTGCCCGTTCAACGATACGTTCTGCGTCTTCTGGCTAAGGCCGTCGGCCGTGATTGTCTTGTTGACCGCGTTCGTCATGTCGGCAGTAGTCATTTTCAGACCAGTCTGCGCCCGGCCATCGCTACCCGCCCCGCCCCACACGACCAGCGTCATCAGGACCGTAACCGATTGCTGCATCAACGTTCTCATTGTCATCAGTTCTTGAGGTAAGCGTTCATACTGGATTTTGACAGGGGCGGCTGCGGCTTGTCGAAACCACCCTGGTTGACGAGTATCACCTGCCGCATCAGCGACTCATAGTCGATTGTGCCGTAACTCGCACTGGAAGCCGTCTTGAAGAGAATATCCTGACTGGCATTCTGGTAGGCTGAGATGCCGTTGATGAGACCGACCATTGGCTGCACGAATTCAGCAAACCAGGGGTTAGATGTATCCAGCACCTTCTGCAGCACGAGCGGGGGCAGGTAACTCCCGTTGGGCAGCTTTTTCCAGAGCAGCTCGTAACTATCAAAACCTTCCGCCCCCTGCATGGGTATGGTGTAGGCTTCGATGGTCGAGGTGCGTACGGTTTTCTGTTCGGCCGCCAGGAAGGGGCTGGCCTTCAGCTTCTCCGCCAGTGTACCGTATTGACTGGTCTGAAAGTAATAGCTGTAGACGGGCTGTTCGAGCTGCGTTTTCACGTCGACCTCTTCGTCGCTTTTACCCTTGCCCAGCTTGATGTCGTTCATGGCACCGGCCTGCTGACCGGTTATTTTCATACCGGTGGCAGTACCGGATTTACTACCGAAAGTCTGCTGGGTAGCCTGATCGACGTACGCGCCATTATAGCTTTGCGCCAACCCATTGATGCTGCTCGATTTCGACCCTAACCCAGCTCCCGGCTTCGTCGATGCGGTGGCCGACCCGAACCCAAACTCAGCCTGCTGCCCACCGAAATAATTGGCTTCCAGCTCTTTGCGGATTTTTCCTTTTTGGCCCGCGATGATTTTTTTCTGCTCAGCAACCAGCGCATCGGTCGGTTCGCGGAACACTTCGAGTTGGTAGAGTGTCTTCTTTTGCAGAAAGTTAAGCGGGATACCGAACCGTACCAGCTTTCCGTCAAACTGCACGTTGGGATTTGTCCAGACCGTGCTGGGGTCTTTTTTGTCGAACTTACCACCTTTCAGTGCCGTGTAGCGGACGCTCAGCCGGTAGAACTTGTCGGACTGAATTTTATCGAGGCAGCAGCCAAAGTGGCTCGACAGTTCGACGTAGCCAAAAATACCTGCGTCGTTGATGGTCAGATAGCGCTGTCCCTCGAACGGGTACGAATACGCTACTGACGGTACTTCGCCATCCTGACTGAGCGAACTGACGCACTCGCCTGTCGTGAAGGTGTATGACTTGGTTTCTGTGACAAGCTGATTTTTATATGCGTACGGTTCATACTTGTTTGTACCGGTATTCAGCAGATTAACACCCAGCGATAGCGAAACGACGAGTTTGGCGTTTGGCGGTAGTGTCGCATCGCGGAAGAAGCTGACGTTGAAATTGCCGCCCCCGTCAGCATCGCTGCCGAAGCGGAGCCGTCCGTCGTTGTTGACCGTACATTTCGATTGCGGGTCAGTCGACAGCGCCGTCGTCATGAAGGGGTTCGCCGGGGTGCCACTGGTGAAATCAAGCCGGAACGTACGGAAGCTGGCAATAGGCTGTTTCGACTCAGGATCGACATCGTTGATCTGAATCAGCGTCCGAACGGGATAGCTGAACTCGGCATAATACGGCGTAATCACCGATACATTGGTACCGCCATTCTCCGGCGTCATTCCCGAAATCAGCGGCAGATCGGCAAAGGGGTTCGGCTGCTCGAAGGCGGGTTTGCACTGCCCGTCTTTGTTGTACCATAATTCAAACGTGGTGCTGCCTTTGATACGCCCACCCAGCGCCCGGTAGCGCAGCAGGATACTGCCATGCATCCAGACCGGGTTCACCATACCGCCTTCCAGCAGCGCCGTGGCCTGTAGCTTGAGCAGTTCCAGATAGCCCGAATAAATCCAGATATCGATCTCAATACCCAGCGTCAAGCGCATATCGGCATAGACCTGCCCATTGGCGTACCAGCCGTTGATACCGGGAATTTCCCCACCCGGGCAGGGTTCCGTAACTTTTTGCAGGGCAAAGTCGAAGCCAAGAGCCGCGTGGTAGTCGGCCCGGAACGGCCCGAACGACGGATGCCCGTCGGCGACAAACCCGGCACCAAATGCCAGCGCATCCGTTCCGGCCGCCTGCCCACCTTTGTAACCCAGCGCGGCTAAGTCGGCCGCTGAGATACCCCAGGGCGGTGGTGGCAACTTATCGATACCGGTTGGTTTCAGGTTGTTGTACATCACGAAGTACGACCCAAACCCGACGCTCCCCAGGTCGCTGAGCGTAACGGCCAGCTTTATCCGTTGCGAACTGGCAAAACAATCGTCAGCATTGCCGCAGGGCGTCGCATCGGGCAGGCCGATGTAGAAATACCAGTCGCCCGGTTTGGACTGGGCTGTAGTCAGCTTGGCATCAGAATTTTGCAGCGCGGCCGGGAAGGTGACGTGCATACCCATATCGCCCTTACCCGTGATCGTCAGCGCACTGGTACCAGCGGGTTTGTAACTCATCGCCAGTGCAAACTTGCTGTCGAAGAAACCCTGGTCAAAATTGACGTCGATATAGCCCGCCCCTTTTGCCAGTGCCTTGTCCGGTTCGGGGCCAAGCAGCGCGGCTGTCAGGTCGAGTCGCAGATCACTCAGGTGGAAGCCATTGTCGGTGCGTACCGTTGCCGCCATTACGCCGGTCATGTCGAGCAGGTCTCTCCGCTGCAGGGTCACTTCGACAGCCACCTCGAAACCCGTGTGGTCCTTACTGGGCGAGAACCCGACTTTGGTCGGTTTCCCCTGGGCGTCCTGCTGCGTTTCCTTGACCATGTTGTGGAATGCACCACCCCCAAAACCAGCCAGCGACAGCGGTGTACCGGGAATCGGGATCGGTGCAGGCAGTTCAGCCAGGCCGCCCACCTGCCAGTAGCGAAAGCCATTGACGCGCCCGAAATAGCCCTGTAGTTTCATGGCTGCCCCCAGCACCGCCACCCGCATATCGCCTTTGAAACCATCACCGTAGGTTGGGTTGCTTTCCGCATCGAAAAACACCGCCGACCCATCGATGCGCATGAAGCTCAGGGCGCCGTGAATACCTACTGAATCGACACCGACCTTATCGAGCCCCCAGTTCGGCCGTTTCCCGGCGCCAAAGGCGATGTTGAAGCGTACGTAGGGCGAAACGGCCGCGTGAATGTTCCCCTCCATCAGCGTGATGTCGCCGGTAAATTTGAAATCGTACTTTCCCGGACTCCCCGTCACTGTCGTCAGGCTGACGCCTTTGATCGTCACGGGGAAGCCTTCGTCGTCGGCAGCCGCCAGCAGTGCTTTCTGGGGCGATGCAAACGTGGAGTTGATCTTGCCGGGCGTGAAATAGCTTTTACCGTCGGGGGGTGAGCTCTGGAGCTGCATTCCTTCAATGGTCATACCCGGCGACACGATTTTAGCATTGACACTGAGCCTGGCGTTAAGCATAACCGTCGCATTGAACGCCCCGTCTTTGTTGCCTTTGTTCCCAGCTGTGATGTTCGTACCGTCGAGCACCGACAGCTTGGCCGCCCAGATCGCCACACTAGCCTCTTCCTTCGGCGCAACGATTTGGAACTGGTAATTCAGGCCGCTACCAGGCGTTTCATCTTTCGACAGCGTACAGGTATACGGCCAGATGGACGACTTTTCCATCTGCTTTTCGTCGGTGTAGTTGAAAATCGGCATCACGACCCGCCCGGCCAGCCGGGCCTCCTTGAACGTGCTGGTGAACAGATTCAGCCGCAGCGTATCGGCCGAACAGTACCAGCCATCCAGCGACCCATCGCCCAGCTTGATAATGGGCGTGGCGTTGATAAGCCCAGTGAAGCCGTTATCATCGTAGATCAGGTTGTCGACCGATAGCGTTGCCGGCTCTCCTTTGTTCAGCGATTTCAGGACGGTCATGGTCACTTTCAGCTTCGGGAAGAATAGACCTGTCCACTCGTTACCGGGCTTCTGCCCTTTTTGCGGGTAGTCGCCGGGCAGTTTGGCCGTATGGTCGTCCGGCGATTCGGACTGGTCATAGATACCCGGTTGCCCGTCCATCGAGAAGATAAAATCACGAGAAAGCTTGGCAACGTAGAAATCCGGAAACGACACCTTGGCGGTCCAGTCGTTGAGATCGGCTTTCGGCGAATCGTAGGTCAGTGTAAAGGCAACATCCTTATCCTTGTTCGTCCCGCTGGCTTCTTTCAGGCCAAGCAGTTTCAACTCGGCGACAATATGAACGGATTTAAAATCCCAGTTAGTCAGGTTGACATTGGTAATTTTCTTGAAGTCAGGATCGCCGGGGGTTTTATTGTTGACATCGGTAGTGGCTCCTTTGAATGTCAGTAAGGGCGAAACAGGCGTATCCAGACCGAGGTACAACGTCATGTTGCCACACATAGCCTTACCGGGACTCAGGCAGACCTTGGTGGCACTGAGCGGCAGCCCCCCAAAGCTGGCTTTGGCTACTTTAAGCCAGGTAACCGCATCGAAATACGCCTGCGCCGGTTCAAAAACGACGTTCGTAATGGCCACGTCGACCGCCGATGTGTATACGCCCAGCGGCATTTCCCAACCCGCACTGTTCTTCGATGCCAGCACGTCGTTCTTAATGTCGCTGATCTTTTGCGCGATTTTTTTAACGTCGTCCGGCTTAAGCGACAAAGCACTGAAATCGGGCTTATCGTAATCCGGGAGCAGGCCAGCATTCTGATTGAGTAACCCACGGGCCTGACCCGCAACGGCCTGACCGGCACTATTGCACTGCACCTTGTCGAGTTTAACACGTAGCTTAATATATCCACCGCCCACGTAGGGCAACTGTACACTACCGCTACCGTTAATCCGCTGATTTTCATCCAGACTAACGTTGGTCAGGTCGACTGTAAAGCCCGCGATAGTGAGCTGTTTTTTGTTGACGACCGTTTTGTTGTCATCGACACTGCCGGTAGTCGCACCGGGTGGCGTCTTGCAGGAACAGTTCGTAATTTTCTGTTCATAGGGCGTCGACGGCGGAGCAACTTTGCTGGCGACAGCGGTTGCGCCTTCCGGCGGTGTGTCTTCACTGACCAGACCGGGTAATGGGATCAGCTTACCGGGGGTTTGTACCAGTTCAAGACCCGGTGTTTTGGTCAGCGGAGGCAGACCGGTACCGTAGGTGAATGAGCAGACGGGGGCTTTACCGTCATTCAGAAAATGCAGCTTACCACTCCGGTCGATCGCCTGTACACGCCAGGCATAGCGCTTACCCAGCTGGAGTTGCGGCTGCGTGGGGCCGTACAGAAATGTACTGGTTCGTAGGCCGCGCACCTCGACACCCGACCGGGGCAAGGCTACCGCGTCGATAAATACGTTCGGATCGGCGTCAACCTGCGGTAGTTCGACCACACGCAGGCTGTACTCCACCGACACCGGTGACACACCCGCCGGGGGTGTCCAGGTGAACACGAGCGCCTGGGGGTTGGTGGCCGTCACCTCCGCATCGCAGAGGGGCGCGATCAGGATGGGTGGTTCGACAGACCGTACGACGATCGGGGCGGAACAGCCGACGGGAAACTCCGCCGATAGCGGCTGACCAAACGCAACGGCAGCGGTGTTGGTCGCCGTTTCGTTGAAGGCCCGGATGCACAGCTGATACGCCCCGTCGGGCAGCGGCAGACCCCGCGCCAGCAAATTTTTATCAATACCCGCCACCTCGACCTGGTTTAGATCGAACAACCCTTCGAGGTCGTTACGGCTCAACAGCGTCTGCCCTGGTGGTACCGTCAGCGGACGCGGTGGGCGGTAGTTGGCCGCCGTATGAATCTCGATGCCATTGTCGCCTGTCAGTTGCCCCGCCAGCCGAATCTGATACGTCTGCCGACTGGTGTTAACGATGAATACGCGCACCTGCTGCCCCGCACCGGGATAGTCTTGTAAGTAGGCACTGTAGGGCGGCAGTACGCTGACCTGTACCTGCAATGGAAAGGTTTGCGTCCACCCGGTCAGTGGGATCAGCAGCAGCGCGAGCGCTACCAGCCAGCCCCACTGCCGGACAGACGGCTGTCGATTGCTTAACGTGGTGTGGTTAGAAGGAAATGCCATAGCCGAGGTTCGCTCTGAGTTCGTTGACCATCTGTGACTGAATGCCCGTGTTGGAATTGAGGTAGTTGGCCGACAGGCTGATTGTCTGCCGTTTGGTCACCTGATAGCCCGCGTTGGCCGTAACGGTCAGCACCTTACCTGTCAGGCCAGCCTGTTGATTGACGAGGTAGCTGGCCGTGGCCGAGGTCGTTAGTTTCTTCTCGAAGAAGGCCTGCGTTGCGCCCAGGGTCGGGCCGAAAAACCGTACCGTCTGGTTGGTATCGCCGACAGCAACGGGTAACTGCGTCTGTGTGTACGACAGCATACCGTTGATGCCCCAGCCCGTCGTGGTCTGCTGGTAGAAATAGCCCAGGTTCAGATTCGTGTTGGTATTCTCCGTCTGATTGGCCGTGTTTGCGTTCAGGTCGCTGAGTTTCTGATAGGTTGTGGTCAGTGTAAACACTTGCATCACGTCTTCTTTCTGAAGCGTGTACCGCCCGTTGACCGTTGCCGAGAGGTTATTCTGCGCCAGCCGGAGTGTGTCGATGATCGGTCGTAACCCCGCCTGCTGACTGATGCCGTAGTTCGACAGCTGTACGTCGACACCAAAGGCGGTGGCCGGGTTGTACGACACGACGAGCGACCCGATTTTCCGGCCCGTTCGCGCGTTTTTGTTGCCCGCCAGATTATCGAACTGGATGCCGTAGCTACCCGACAGCCGGAGTTTTCCGTCGAGCAGAGTCAGGTTCGGCGCAATGGCGTAGCTTTCTATGTCGGACTGGAAATAGTAGGCACCCATCGTCTGGAAATTCGGATCGATGTGCTTGTACTGGAGTTTGATACCGGCGTTGCCCCCCCGGTAGCCGACAGCCACCTGCGTGGCCTGCGTGAGTTGGGTAGAAAGCCGGGGGGTAAAGAGCTGCCCGAAGAAACGCGTCACCGGACTGCTACCCTCCGTCGATACGATAGCGGCCCGGACATCGCGGGTGTAGGCACTTACGGCCCCGTCCAGTTCGACCGTCAGGTGCTTCAGCATCAGCAGCCGGGTGGTCAGGCCCACGACCAGGTTTTCGGCAGGGATTACCGTCTGGGTCAGCGACTGGGGCTGCGCAGCAATAGAAGCTGAATCGTCTCTGGCCCGCAGCATAATCAGGTCGACGTAGTTGCCGGGTTTGCCGTACCCTACCTTCACGGCATAGCCTGTCCGTTGGTAGGCCGGGAGGATATCGGGTTCGGCGAGATTGCTGGTAATCGCCTTGTTGAACCGGCCGTAGACCGCCCCCAGCCGGAATTTACCGGGGTTCAGTTCGACACCGCCCCCCAGAAACGTGTGGCCGGCAAGCGTGAATGGCGAGAAGCTGACGTTGCGGTAACCCGCATGCACTGTCGCCCATTTGTAGGTCGGGGACACGCCAAACTGGTTAAAGGGCTGTCGGAAACTGCTTCCCTGATTCCCTAGAACAGCCGAGAATGGCAACGAAATTCCGCCCGGCAGCGTCACCGTTACGGCACCACTCAACCCAAACGGCGACGCCTGATTACGGGCGGCAATGCCATCGGCCGCATAAAAACCAGCATAGGCATTCAGCCCCCCCGACACTTTCACCGGCGAAGGCCGCTGGTCAGGTGCCGACTGCGTCCAGGCGGGTAGACTGAGCAGGAGCAGGTAGCCAATAAGCAGTACAGTTGGGCGCATAGATCAGTCGGTCAGGGCATCCGGCGAATCCCTGACCCGTTGCCGGAACCAGGTGAATCCTCGAAACAAACCTACTGGTTATCAGTACGTTGCACAATCGGATAAATGTATGACTGATAAGACGCACTACTTCTGCTACGGGCTGTCTATCAGCAGCTTATGCACTGCTTTTCGGTCGTTGGTACGCACGCATTCATCCACAAAATCCGTAGAACTATGGGCTTTAGTCGCGTATAAACCCGGTATCGTTCAACTCCGCCCCCACTTACCCCAACACAAATCGCCCGGCGGGTCCGACGGATCGGATAAACCGGGCGCAGTTGCCTGTTCGCTCAGCCGCTTTGCTCCCGTTTCATCATGATATAATCCACCCACGACTGCGGGAGTTTTTCCAGCACAGCCCTGAAATGGGTCATACCCTTTAATTGGATACAACTAGTTGTGTGTATACCCTGAAAACGAGTTCAGCACCAAACAAAAGATTGCCGAAGTTGGTACGGGATCATGGTTGCTTTCTGAAACCAATAGTGCCGACTTGTTATACGGCGTTAAGAATAGTTCCTCTGAGCGTCGCCAACGCAACCGACAGGACATTGAAGCATTTCAAGGGATTTCTGTTGGTCGCGTTCTTCGGATTAGTAATGCCGTTCACGAATACGCCAGACAAAAGCGTCTCTCCGGCGCATAGGCCGGTAGGTGATTTTGATTTGTTGATCAGCTGTATGGCAATTGTCTACGATCTAACGCTTATTACTCAATGTGTGCGGCATTTTGACAATCTGGATCGGATCAAATTAGAAAATTGGGGATACCCGTAAGCTCGAGTTAAAGGTGAAGTAGGCTTATCAAGTTGGGCCACACATAGCGACAAACCACAGATTGATTACCAGGCGGAAAATCATGAATGTCAGTTCCTTCTTCGATAGCTCCCAATCGCTCGTAAAACCTTTTAGCCGGCTTATTTTCCTGTAATACCCACAAAAAAAGGCCATAGGCTGGATGGTGCCGATAAGACCAGTTGGCTATCGATTTAATAAGAGTTGTACCAATGCCCTGTCCCTGATAACCAGGAGCTATATGTAAATTATCCAGCAGTGTACCCCAAGTGGGGTCATCATTGCCATAAGCGCAGGCAAAGCCACAGAGCGTTTCTCCTGAAAAGGTCACCACCGTGTGCTGGTTGGCAACTGGTTGACTTAACCGTTGTTGCCATATCTGCCGCCTGTCGGCTAATAAGGAATCCCCTAATACCACGTCGGGCCAAATCCCTTTGTAGTTCACTTGCCAACTTATGGTGTGGAGTTGAGCGATTAACTCCACATCCTGAAAAGTAGCTACTCGATAGTGTATCATTTGCGGCCTTAAGCGGGTGTTGGGGAATTGAGAAAGGTTGAGGACCTTGCCAACTTTGTGGTCGCCAAACGACAAAGTCATGACCGCCCCCGCGGACCAGCAAACAGGGGGAGCCACTGATCGCTCCGGCAGCCCGGCGACCCTCAATGGGTGGCAATTTCGGCTTTTTTCGACCTTCAGCGCAAGGCGTAACCATGAATTACGTACCGTTATAGATGCCATTTTGTGGTATTCTATACAACTACATACGAGCTTATGTATGTTCGATCAACCGTTTTGTTCCCGCTTCATCATGATATAATCCACCCAGGACTGCGGGAGTTTTTCCAGTAGCGCCCCCAGGCGGGACTGATGGCCTACCTGATACCGGGTTTTCGGACGGCGGGTTTGTAGAATCAGAGCAATGAGTTGGGCCACCTTCAAGGGAGGGGTTCGCTTCCGGGCAAATGAGTTCAGGCTTTTTTCCAGTGCCTGCAATCGGTCGGCGTAGTGATCCACCGAACCGTGGCTGTATTCCCGGATCTGGGCGAGAATATTGGTCTCACTACGTTCCGGGGCACGGGTTTCGATACCCCCACACCGGACCAGGATGTTCTGTATGCCGTCGGGCAGTAATTCTAGGTTGAGCGTCCGGGCCAGGTAGTTCACGGCAAAGTCAGGCACATGGATGTCGGCTACGTAGGGGACGGGAAACAGACCGGGCGTGGCAATCCAGATGATTCGTCCTTTGGTTATCCGCAATTCGGGGATAAGCCCCTGCAACAAGGCCACATTGCCAACCAGCCGTTTTTCGAGTTCCGCCCTAAAATGGGTTATATCCATTAATTCAATGGGAGAAATATGACCACCACCCGCTACCAGAATAACGGAATAGAGTGGTGGTATAGCCGTGTGCTGAATCCGTTGCCGAATGCCTTCAACAACACGGGTGATGTCTTCCTGACTGGTCAGATCGAGCGGACAAACGGGGATTAACGGCGGTATTCCCAGACGGCTCAACTGGTCGGCATCGGCTTGTTTACGAACGGTTGCCAGTACGGTATACCCAAGTCCAGCCAGATGAAGCGCCACGGCATGACCTATACCGGAAGAAGCGCCGGTGACTAAAACGGTTTTGTCCATGATCGTTTGGTGTCAAAATTCAATCTTGTAACTCAGGTTCGGAATGAAGGTCATTTCCCGTACTTCATCGACCGTTCGGGTGAGGTAATTGTATCGGAAACCGGTAAACTCCTTATACATCGTGGCATTGATGATCTTGAGGGCTATTTCGCGGGTAGTACGCTTTTTGTTGATCCGGTAGCTGGCCGTAACATGGCTGACGAAGGCGGGCGAGAACTGCTGGCTGAAAGCCTGACGTTCATCTAGTTGTGCCTCTTGTCTGGCAATCGAAAGCGGTAGATTTATGGGCGAGTAACGCTGGCCACCCTGATAACTCAGCCTGACATTCAGCCCTAGTACATTCTGGTTGTTCACCCCGACTTGCCACTCTTTCCCCGCCAGCAGATTGATGGCAAACGTACTGTTATACCGCGTGTTCCGCCACACGTTATCGCCACCCGCGTATCGGGACTGGAACAGCGATGCGGTCGCCATGTAATAATAGCCCTGCGACAGATACCGCTCGAACGTAACGTCTACGCCATAGTTCCGGCCTTTGCCCGTGTTCTGTAGTTTGCCCTTGAAAAACCAGTTGTTTTGCTGATTAATGAGCGAAAAACTGCTGTCGGCCATGACAGGTACGTCGAACAGAGACTGGTAATAGGCTTCGATTTTGAGGTGTGTTTTGTCGGTCGGAACCAGATCGTAGCCCAATACCAGATGGTGGGCACGGGTGAAGCCCAGATCCTTGTTGATGGGTTGCCCTAGACTGTTTCGGATGAAATAATAATTGATTCGTTCCAGACGGCTGTGTAACCCATAGGCCAGTGCCAGCGATTGGTTGGCCGACAGTCGGTAGCTAATACCTGCCCGAGGTTCCAGTGTGTATCGGTTATCAAGCGTGAATAACTGAGCATTTATCCCGGCATTGACCGTCACTTTTTCGCCCAGATTGATTTTCGACTCGCTATACGCCGATAGCAGACTACTGCTCCCTTTTTCGTCTGTAATCAGTTGCAGAGAAGAGCCTGACGGATTCGCATTTTTAAGCAACAGGTTGTAGTTCATGTTGGTGAGTACAATACCCGTTTTGTTGGTATGAAAGGCCCCAAACTTGGTATTCAGCAAGCTCGACAGCACGTAATTAGTATACTGATTGTCGATCTTATTTTCCGGCACAGCGGTCAGGTTAGTATTCAGCAAGTCCGTGGTCATATTGATACCGTTCAGCGTGGCTGCCAGCGTCGATTTAAGGTATTGTTTGTCGTTCAGGAAAATTTTGTGGCTTAGCCCGGCACTCCCCATATACTGCTTTATATCACTGCTTTCGCGGTCTTCGTCATACTTACGGTCGGTAGCTTCCTTTTGGGCCTGCGAACCCGAACCATCCAGTAGTCCAATCCCCCAAAGCGAGAACGTACCAGCATGTTGGGTCGGGAAATTGAGTTTGAACGAGAGGTCCTGATACTTGGTGCCGCTTGCGTTTTCGGGTAAAATGGGTTTGAGTAAACTCAGTGTCGAATACCGATAGTTGAACAGATACGACGACTTGCCCCCTTTTTTGAAGGGTCCTTCCGATGCCGCGTCGATGCCGATTATCCCAAGCTGAAACGTATGCTCGGCTTTCTGGTTGTTGCCGTTCCGCATGAAAATATCGAACACGCCCGACAACGCATTGCTATACTCGGCGGGCAT
Source organism: Spirosomataceae bacterium (assembly GCA_022702045.1). Classification (GTDB taxonomy): domain Bacteria; phylum Bacteroidota; class Bacteroidia; order Cytophagales; family Spirosomataceae; genus Spirosoma. The sequence goes on along the minus strand of JAKONH010000257.1, from coordinate 10,650 downwards.
TGCCCCGGCATAGAAATCGGAATTAGCCAGCAACTGAGCACTCATCGCGGTAAGTCCACCGCCACCGAAGGCCGACAGGTCGGCAAAGTGGTTGGGGTTGGGAATTTCCACCCCTTCCAGTTTCCATTGAAACGACTGGGGGCTGTTCCCCCGCACAATGATCGCATTGCTTTGGACGTTCCCCCCAGTCGATACCCCCGCAAACCCGGATACTAATCGGGCGGGGTCGTCGAAGCCACCGGCATACCGCCGGGCTTCCTCCACGCTCACCATCCGGGCACTGGCCAGTGCCATCGGGTTCACCGGCATGGTTTTGTTGGTCTGTGGCTTGACCACCACTTCGGTTAGTTCGGCTACTTTTTCGTTGAGCGAAACGGTCAGCACGACTTCTTTGGCCGACGTGACCTGGATCTCCCGAAGCACCAGGGCAGCATACCCGGTCGAGGATAGTTCGAGGTTGTAGCGACCAACCGGGACGTGTTTGAGGGCGAAATTACCCAGACTATCCGACACGGTACCAAGGGTAGTCTGTTGAAGACGGATGGAGGTAAATGGCACCGGTCGGCCAGATTCCTGATCGGTTACGGTGCCCCGTATAGTCTGGGTGGGTTGCTGAGCAAACCCAGGTAAAAAACACAGCAGACAGAGTACTAACAAGTGAAAACGCATCATCGAATCGAGTTTGATTACCATGATGCAAAGGTCCCCGGTGGGGCCACGCTCGACAATACTGATTTATCAGACTAATCCCAGTCGGGAAGCCAGCATGACGGCTTCCATGGAGTTGTTGACCCCCAGTTTTTCCAGAATTCGCTGGCGGTATGTATTGACTGTATGCAGGGAGATCGACAACTGATCTGATATTTCCTTGCTCAAAAACCCCTTTTTCACCAGTTGCAGAATCTCTTTTTCGCGGGAAGTCAGCGATACCTTGATGTCATCGCGGGGAGCTATGGGCAAATATTTACCTGTTCGGTAGTTTAGTAGCTGTGTTTTCAAGCCTTCGTCTGTTCCCTGATTGGGCGACAGATCGAGTAGACTCATCGCCAGCCAAAGGTTGCCCTTTCCATCCAGTTCCAGGGCCTGATGCTGCTCGATCACCCGGACGTAGTTTCCCTCCTGGTTTCTGATCCGGTATTCGCTGATGAGCTTATGGTTCATTTTCTCATCTTCGGAAAAGTTGAGAAACAGTTTAAGCATAAGCATCCCGTTCTGCATCAGTCCTAAAAAATCGTCAGGATGTACCTTATCATCCAGAAAATGACCGTTGCTATTTTCAACTTCTACTGAACTATACCCTAACGTAGTGGCTAAGTTGGCAATGTAAAACACTTGTTTTTTTTCGGAAAAATCGAAGATACTCACCGTCGAATTTCCCATGTCGGCCAGGTGTTTCAGGCTGGCTTTGTGTTTTCCCAATAATGAATAATCCAGATGCGCTTCATCGAACTTTTGCTGGCGAAGCAGTCCGTAGTACGTTTCTTGTATAAACTGTATGTTGATCGGTGTCATGCTGGTTGTACTTGGATGTAGCCAGGCAGCGTCAATGCATACGAATAAAATCGTCGACTCAACGAAGCTGTCAGCGTTGTAGGTGTGGAATAAAAAGTGAGACACGGAGTTGACGCCTATATAGCTGCTTTTCGCGTCCTGTTCTTGTATCAATTGCCTGATCAACGCAAGGTTCAACATTGCCCTCAACAATGATTGTGCCTGCACAACGTCGCGGCAACTCACCACAGTTCTGACTACTGGCTTTACCGGCCTGTCTGGGCTGTCGACAGGTTGCTTTTGAGGTACTGGTCGAACCAGTTGAGGTAGCGTACAAGTCGGTCCTGCTGATAGCTGGGCGTAGTGATCCCGTGAAACTGATTCGGATAGATGATGAGCTGCGTCGGAATACCCAGCGTTTGCAGCGCCTGATACATCTGTTCACTACCCGCCACCGGCACGTTAAAATCTTTTTCACTCGCCATAAACAGCGTCGGCGTTTTGATACGGTCGGCTTTCAGAAACGGGTACGACACCTTGAGCCATTTGTCGAGGTTTTTCCAGGGTAGTCCCAGCTCGTTTTCGTATTGGTTGACATACTGATCGCTGCCGTACATGGTCAGCTGGAGCGAACTTCCCGCCCCGCTGGCAGCCGCCTTGAAGCGCGTATCGGACGCGATGACGTAGTTGGTCAGAATGCCGCCGTAGCTCCAGCCGCCGATACCGAGTCGGGCCGGGTCGGCCGTTCCTTTCTGTACCAGTGCATCCGCCGACCCCAAAATATCCAGCACTTCCTTGTTGCCCCAGTCACCGTAGATCGCTTTGGTGTAGTCGATACCACGCCCATTGCTTCCCCGGTAGTTGACCGCCACCACCGCGTAGCCGCCACCCGCCAGCACCTGCCTCGTCAGGTCGAAGCCGTAGGTATCCTGACTGACCGGACCGCCGTGGATGTAGAACACAGCGGGCAGCTTTTCCGACAGGCCACCGGGCGGCATAAACAGCAGGTTCGACACCTGTGCGCCGTCTTTGCTGCGCGAGGTATAGCCCGTCACAGCCGCCAGCGATAGCGGGGCAACAAACTCGTTCTGCACCGTTGTCAGTCGGCGCGTGGTGCCGTTCTCGATAGCGTACACTTCGGCAGGCAGTTGCGGTTCGCTCATCAGCGTTGCCCAGCCGCCTTTCGGGTTGGGTTCAAGATCGGCAAAGGCCCGGTCGCCGGCGGTCAGGTAGGTTACTTTACCATCGGTCACGCTGTATTCGGCGACCTGCGTCCGGCGGTCATCATCGACCAGTATACCGATCCGTTGCCCATCGGTCGACCAGCGGGCGTTGCGGATGGGCCGGTCCAGTGCCTGCGACAGCAGACGGGGCTGCGGCAGGGTTGTAGTGCTACCGTCGACGGCGATCAGCGCCAGGATCGGCTGATCGTACATGATGAAGTTGGTCGACGCCGTCGAGCGCATATACGCCAGCTGTTGGCCGTCGGGACTCCAGACCGCGCCCCCATCCCGGCCCGGCCAGTTGGTGAGTTGCCGGGGCTGTGCACCCGATCGGGCCGCCATTACGTAAACATCGGTATTCTCGTTTTTGTCGGGATCGGCGCTGCGATTGCTGGTAAAGGCCAGCTGCATGTCGTCAGGCGACCAGGCCGGGGCTGTTTCGTCGTACACACCTTTCGTCAGCGTATCCAGTGTTTTTGTCGCCACATCGAACACATAGAGGTGCATGGGCCGGCGGTCGAGGTAGCCTTTCGTATCGGCCTTGAACTGATGCCGGTCCAGCACGTAGGGCGTGCGAATTTTGGTTTTAGCCGAATCGGAGTAGTCTTTGTCACGAATCACCATGGCCACTTTCCGACCCGACGGCGACCATTCATATTCTTCCAGCTCGCCTTTCAGGTCAGTCAGCTTTTTGGCTTCGCCCCCACGCCGGTCCATCAGCCAGAGCTGCGTACCCGTGGCGGTGCCGGGGGCTCCGCTTCGGCTCGACAGAAACGATAGGTACCGACCGTCCGGACTCCAGCGGGGCGTCGATTCGCCGTCGGGACTGCTGGTGAGCTGCACCGATTCCGTACCGTCCCAGCTTATCATCCAGACGTCCGGATTTCGTTTGTCTTTACTCACGTCGACCCCCGACTGCACAAACGCAACCCACTTCCCGTCGGGCGACACCTGCGGATCGGCAATGGATTGCAGACGCATGACGTCGGACGGGCGAATCGGACGCTTTGCAATAGCCGTTTTGGCCGGCGTGGTAGTGGCCGACGTCGGTAGTGTCGACTGGGCGAACGCGGTTGTGGTGAACAGCAGAGCGCTGAGGAAGGTGGTCGTTGTCGTCATGGTTTCGCGCATTCGGAGTTGGATACGACGTTCATACGAAATGCCCGGCTCCGAACCCCTGAAAATACGCCACATTACCCCATGCTGCAAATCAGACGGCATCCGACGAACCGCAACGGTTAGCTGACTGGCCCTGGTAAAGGCGCAAAGTCAACTACTGACGGCTGAATCGAATGACAACCCGGCGATTTCTGGCTTTTTCTGCTTCCGAGTCGCCTGACGAAACCAGCGCTTTGCCACCCTGCCAGTCGACCCGCAGGCGAGTTTCGGCAATGCCCTGCTTTTTCAAATAATCCGCGACCAGTTTGGCCCGGTATTCCGACAGGGTCAGGTTTTGTTGCTGCTCACCCAGCTTATCCGTATAGCCCGTTACGTGAGCAAGTAGTTGCGAATGACCCGTCATCAGTCGGGCAACTGAATCAAGCGACTCTTTTGTGTCTGGCGTCAATTCATACCGGCTTTGTTCGAAATAAACGATGGCGGTGCCGGGCGCGACCGTTTCAACCCGTTTCTCGTCAGCCGCGCTTGCTGATACAGGTTTAGCTGGCGCGTCGACGCGTACTTCCAGGAAGGTCAGTCCTTTCGTGAGGGTGAACGTTTTATCGGTCAGTACCCGACCATCCGTTGTCGACACAATCGCCCGGTACGGACCAGGTTTTGCGCCTTCGACATGCACAGACCGCATCAGTTCGCCTTTCCTGAATCTGGTGTGCATTCCAGCCGGCACGCGATTCCCGTGGGGGGTGATCGTCATGGCTATAGCCATCCGTGGATCTGTTGGCTCGACCCTGTAATCGACGGCTACATCGTTGGGCAGCTCGTTGCGGACGATCAGTTGATCTACCTGTGGCACAGCCGCCGAATCCTGTTTCCCCATGATGATGCCGACCCCAAAATCAGTCATTGGGGTCGGATTGTTTACGAAGGTAACAGGTAAGGTAACGGCACGGTAGGTTGAGCTGGCAAATGAGATCGACGTAGTCGACAGTGGCACTAGCACACTGAATTTACCGTCCTTATCGCTATGCCCCAGCCGCGTACGACTCGTCCCCGACAGGGCGTAAATGTCTACGGGCAGATAGGCCGTTGTCGTTACATCGTAGCAAATACCCCACAACCGAATGGTGTTAGCCGATGCGGGTTGTGTTGGCTGGCCGAACCAGCCATTTAAAGAAAGCGAGAGTAGGAACAGGGGCATCATATCAGTCGGTCAGGCCTTTCCCGGCGAGAATGTGTGGTATACATTTCTCAATGCGTGACACCCGTGTTTTTACTTGTTTGGGGCCCGCAAAATGAAGTAGGTAAGCGCGTTGACGGCCCGGCGTCAATCCGCCGAACGCTTTTTGCATATCCGCATTTTCGTCCAGCTGACGCTGGAATTCCTCCGGTACGGCATAGTCACCAGTCTTTTTGAAAACAACCTGCACACCCGCTTTCTCGATTTCGATGGCTTCGTCGATATAGGCTTTTATATCAACTGTCAACTCGCTTATAGCCTGTACGTTCGTAAACCGAATCTGTCGGCTTGCCTGCGTGTTTTCGGTCTGTCTGACTAGCACTCCTCGAGTATCGGCCAGCATCGACCCTTTCACGAACAGAAGCGCGCAATACGTCTTGAAGACATGCATCAACACGACGTTATTACCCTGAAACGTGTAACAGGGGACGCCCCACTTCAAGGTTTCGTCGGGCAGACAGCCAAGCACGATGGCGCGTAATACGGTTAGCTCCGCCTGCCAGATTGTATTTCTGTTTACGTAGTCGTCGACAGCTGGGTGCATCGCTTTTCCAGATTTGGTTTTAGTTTGTCACACGCTGTAAATCCAGATCCTGAAAGTCGTAGCTAAAGTCGGTCAGCGGAGAAATGGGTTTCATACGGATGGCTACGGGCTTCCGTTTGCTATCCAGTTTAACAGTCATATAGGCGTCAGCGTCGAAACTACGGTCGTTCCATTTGACAATGAAGATATTGTCTTTGTATGGAAACACTTCGCCGACCAGCTTGGGCGAGCGCACCGACCGGAACCACCATCGGTCGTGCTGCTGACTCAGCACGACATCTCCGAACCAGTGGTCGCGGTAGGTACCAACATAGGGCGCAAAATTGACTTTCGTCGTATGAGCTTTTTGCTCGGCAGCAATCGCTGTCCAGACCGACCGGGTCACCGTATCGGCGTCTGCCTGTTGTTTGCGTTCCCGGTCGTGTAGTCGGCCAATCCAGTCGGTTGGCGGCAGGCCGAGGTAGGCATCTTTTATAGCGTTGGTAACGGATGAAAAAGCTGCTCCCGACTGCTGGTTGGTAAAGACCAGGATACCCAGCCGCAGTTCAGGAATGAGCGTTACCTGCGTGACGTTGCCCGGCAGGCCACCCGTGTGCGACACCTGTTTGTAGCCCTTCACGTTATTCAGAAACCACCCCAGCCCGTAAGCCGCAAAATGCGTGTTGTAGGGCGGTATCGGAGTAGGCGGTGCGTCGATGATCGTCTGGGGCTTCCACATTTCAGCCTGATTTTTCGCGCTGAACAGCCGCTGGCCGTTGCCGTACTGCCCCCCATCGAGCTGCGCCAGTACCCACTGACTCATATCGGCAACACTTGCGTTGATACCCCCAGCCGCATCACCCGTTTTCATCACGAATCGACTGATCACCCGGACGTTTCCATCGACTGGGGCATGCACATCGATGATATTACGTTTGTCGGGAAGGCGCTCGAACGACCCTGCACTATGGGTCATTTGCAGGGGTTTCATCAGTCGTTCTTCCACAAATGCAGCCCAGCTTTTGCCGCTCACCCGTTTGATTACTTCACCAGCAACCATGTATAGCAGGTTATCATAATCGTACTTCGTTCGAAAACCCGATACCGGCTTCATGTACTGAAAACTTCGTAGTATGTCGGCAATGGTAAAGTCACTTGAATCCGGGAAAAACATCAGGTCACCCGCGCCCAGCCCCAGGCCGCTGCGGTGGGTCAGCAGATCGCGAATGGTAAACGCGTCGGTCACATAGGCATTGTACATCCGAAACTCCGGAATGTGCTTGGTCACCTTGTCGTCCCAGGTCAGCTTCCCTTCGTCGATCAGGATAGCCAACGCAGCCGCGGTAAACGCCTTGGAATTGGATGCGATACCAAACAGCGTGTTTTCATCGACTGGCTGCCGGGTGTTGAGCGACCGAACGCCATACCCTTTCTTGTGTACCACGTTTCCATCCTTGATCACCGCCACGGCCATCCCCGGCACGTTGAACGTCGTCAGGGCACGTTGAGCCAGCGTATCAATCTGAGCCGATGTCAACGGGTTTATCTGGGCAGTCGCCGTACTGACCCATACGCAGAGCCAGCTCAATACGGTAAGTAGTGGAACGGTTTTCATGCTGGTTGGTAAGCCGCAGGCGGCCGTTGGCTATACCTGACAGGTAGCCAACGATTTTGCTGATGTACTGTAAAGAAACAACGAAATGCGATAGCTTCTATTCAGTAGCTGGATTTCGCAACGTAGTCATCCGACGCAGGTCGCTTGTCTGTAGCTTACGGATGTGCGCCGTCAGCATGGCCGTCAGCGCCGGATCGACACAGTAGGTTCGGGCCTGAGTAAAGGCGTTGATGGCTTCCGCACGCGCATTCCGCCGGGTGTACAGATTACCCAGTTCCCAGTCCATAAACACACTTTTCGGATATAGCTTCATGGCGGCAGCCATAAACCGGATTGCACTGGTCGTGTCGGGTTTTTTATCCAGAAAAAGCGCTTTATAGCCCTTGTTACCCAACCACATCGCCCGGATATTGGGCAGGTAGAATTGGCCCCGGTACACCAGCAGATTTCCCATACGCGCCACCGGACGAGCTTTCCGGAATACAGCAACCTGATCGTCGACGTCGTACAGATTCGGGCTTAAGCCCGACGAGGGCAGAAAGAACGTACCCCGCACGTAGGTCGACCGATACCGGTTACTGTCCCGGTCGGGGTTTTCACCAACCCAGTGTATACGGTAGCGTTGTTTCTCGGCCCGACGCATGTCATACCAGATAAACGGTAACTCACCCGTCGGCTTCAGGTGCCGATTATAATACTGCGTTAGTTCCCCTGACCGCTGTGCCAGGTCGACGCCCTCATCGTTAAAATACCGGTAGCTACCTGCCGGTCCACCCGCCAGTTCGTTGAAATACTCCCAGGGCCGTACAACGGGGAGGGCTGTCAGCAGCGCTGCCCCAACCGCCAGCGCTGCCGGAATTCGATACCAGACACTGTGTTGAAACGCGTACCAGACAGCCAGCGCCCCCAATACGGCCAGCAGCGGCAATAACGACAGGGCATGACGGACACCTCCATACGTCGACCCCATCGCCAGCGCCAGCCAGAACAGGCCGGCCAGCAGACCCAGCGCAGCAACTGACTGTCGGCTCGTCATCGGCAATTTACCCAGCACGTGCAGGACCGACCCGGCCAGTGTCAGCAAGAGCAGACCGATCGGCAGTTTGGCTCCCCAGATACCGGGGGCGTAATAAAACGGCGCGCGGTTCAGGTACGACTGTCCGAAGGCGAAGGCCGGATACGGTCGCCCTTCGACGCCTGCCCGGAACGTATCGGCCAGGCCCCATAGGTACGACGCCGGCAACACATGCGCATCGGCCAGCCCGTGAAGCAGGCTTCTGAACAGGGGTGATTGAATATCGTCAATTTTAGTCGTCAGCGGCCGGTTGAAAAACTCGCCCGGCTCGGGGCTGTCGCGGTACCGAAAGCCGTAAAAACCCCACAGCACGACCACCGCCCCCAGCAGCACCCCGGCGACCATACCCAGCCGCCCCGCACGACGCTCCAGCGATTCCCGCCCCACGAACGCCATGACCACACCAAGCAAGCCGACGCCGATAACCGTGATGGTGGCGGAGTGTTTGGCTGCCAGCGCCAGCCCCAGGCAGGCTGTCGCTAGCAGCAGATCGATGGGACGCCACGACCGAAAAGCCCGAACCGCAGCCAGCATGGCTGCGCCCGACGTCAGGGCTACGGGCAGGTCGGTCATGACCACGGGCAGATGAGCCGCTACGGTTGGGTCGATCACCAGATACGCCAGCGTCAACAGGGCTACCATCGGACCCAGCGCCTGCCGGGCCATACCCGTAAATAACAAAAGCAACAGCCCATTCAGCGCAACCATTGCCCAGCGGGCCTGCTGTTGCACCGTCACCGGGTCGTTGGTCAGGTAAACGCTTTCTTCAGCAAACCGCCGTTCTTCCCGTTTGTCATTGAGTACCCTGAACGGGGGCAGCTTATAGCCCTTTAGTCGTACAACCTCACCCACCCACAGTTTGGTCAGGGGCGGGTGCTCGGGATTGATGCGAAACGAACCGGTACCAGCATACGACGCGCCGGCCATGATGTGATAGGCTTCGTCCAGCGTAAAGCTGTCGAGCCGGGTCGCCCAGTTTGAGCGCACGATGCCACCGAGAATTAGTACCACAGTGAGCACCCAGAAGACAATCGGACGGTACGTAAGCCGATCCCGACGCATGGGCACCGGCAAGACGGATTCATGAAGAATAGTTGTCATGTTGGTTGCGGTATGGATTGAAAATAACACGGTTCAGCAGCGCGTGCCCGGAATCGAACACGCCTACGCGATACAAGCAGGAAATCCTGGTTTGATCCGGTTACGGTTTCAGTGTTACCTGCATGATCTGCACCACCGGGCCTAATAGCTGCATGGATGGATTAGTCGACATGAACTCGCCATCGCCCGATACGGTAGCCAGCGCCCTGGTCTGCGCTGGACTCAGGGTCGACGGTGGGGCCAGCGTTACCGACAGCATCGTCTGCGTTCCCATGTCGAACCGACCACCCTGCCAGTTCGCCACCGAGCCGCCGTAATCCCAGCCGAAGCCCCACAGCCGAAACGGTTTGCCGTTGCACTGCTCCAGTTCTTTTAATGACATACCAATGTGTACACCATTGGCCGTCGACCAGCGGGTTGGCTTCCCATTGGACAACGAATTCCCGTCGGCATCGGTCACGTAGGGTCGGATCAGGACCAGTTCGGGATGCTGTCGCTGCGCCGAATCCTGATACAGAATCTGTAGTTGATCGGCGGTGTCTTTGTAAAGGGTTGTCCCGATCAGCACATCCCCCTCCGCCCCGTAGATGGAATCCCCCACCGTCACCACATCCGGCCCCAGCAGCCGCAGCAACTCCGCTTCCGAGGTTGAATGGCGAACCGGCCCGACTCGCAGACCGGCTACGATCTGAAAATCATTGACCGATTCCGCCTTGGTTCGCACCCTATCGACATCAGACCGTTCACTATTCTGTTCGGTCGCTTTCTCCGGCTGACAGGCCCACAGCAGAATCAGTAAACACATGAGCACTAGTCGTCTCATTTGAACATGCCGGTTTTAAGCGCCTTTGCTACCGCTTCCGATTTCGAGTTGACGTGCAGCTTGTCGTATATATTGACAATATGCGTCCGGACCGTACCCATGCTAATCTGACAGTGGTAGGCGATCAATTTATAACTATCGCCTTCGACCAGCCGATGCAGTACCTCGCGCTCCTTGTCCGTCAGCGCATATTGATTCCCCGCGTTGACGGGTACCTGAAAGGCCGCTAATACCTTGAGCGCAATCGATGGGGTCATGGCAGCTCCTCCCTCCATCACGTCGCGAATGGCGTCGATGATCTTGTCAGCCGGTGTTTTTTTGAGCAGATACCCCACTGCCCCGGCCGACACAGCGGCAAAGATTCGGTCGACATCCTCAAAGACAGTAAGCATCAGTATCCTGGGCTTCGTCGTTTGCTGCCGAATCAGCGACACCGCTTCGAT
>JAKONH010000085.1 GCA_022702045.1 Spirosomataceae bacterium | reverse complement strand
TCGCCCGAATCATGGGGTTGTAGCCCTGTCGGAGTGCGTCGCCGAGGTTGGGGTTGCCACTCGCCATTGCCATAGCCGCTTCTTTCAAATCGGCGCCCGAGCAGAACGCTTTGTCGCCCGCGCCGGTCAGCACCACCACCCGCACGCTATCGTCGGTTCCAGCGGCTTCCATGGCGCGTGTAATGTCCTGAATCAGCCCGGTGCTGAGCGCGTTGTATACCTTTGGTCGGTTCAGCGTAATCCGGCACAGGCCGTCGCTTACATCGTAGAGGAGGTTGTCGTATGCCATGTTCGTGGTTTGTCGTTGGAAGGGGAGTTTGTGTGCTCTTGGGCCGAGTCTGAACAACTGTCAGACTGCGGATGTGAGCAAACTACGAACTACAAACCATAAACTACAAACCTAAACCATCCACAGCACGGCGGAGAGGCTGACGAGGAGACCAAGGAGCAGGCCGGCGGTCGTTTGGCTGGCGGTGTGAGCGTTGAGGTGCAGGCGGGCGCTCAGCACGAGTCCGGCGATGGCGATGATTGCTGCCAGCGTTGGTACCAGTTCGATGGTACTGTGCCCGATAGCCATGCCCGCCAGTGTGCCCACAACCCCACCAATCCCGACGCTGTGAGCGCTGATCTGCCAGTAGAGACTGATAATGCCGACCAGCAGAACCGAGACGGTAACGCTGCCCAGCAGAATGGCGATCTGCGGGGCAATGTCCGACACCAGTTCCATGCGGAAGCCGAAGAACACCGTAACGCCCGTGTAGATGGCTGCTGTGAGGAAATACGGCAGTCGGCGGTCGGCCAGCGTGTTCAGGTAGAGCGACTGTACGTAACCGCTCCGGAACAGATAGTAAATCAGCAGTGAGGGGACGGCAAAGGTCCCGATAAAGATCAGGATCAGCAAACTGCCCCGTACGGAGGCCGAAAACACGTCGACACCAACTGTATACGGCGCCTGAAATAATAGAATGCCGAACAATAACGTTGGCATGAGCAGGGGGTGAAACGCAACCGAGAGGAAGCGGGCAAGCGGGGTAGTCAATCGGGTTACGGTTTACTGGTTACAGTATGCTGTCGCACGCTAATTCATTCCCTCACCGGTCGTTTGTGATAACGCGTTGGTTGGCATAATTAGTTAACAAAAATACGGCATACGCACGGTAAGTCCGTTGCAATGACCCGAAATGCCAGCCAATTGTCTAGCGTGTATCAGCCGTCCTACTGTGCTGGTTGCAAGCTAGGGATGAAAAACGGCTGAGAACCGTAAACCGAAAAATGTAAACCGACCATTACAACTGCTTCCGAAGTCGGGCGACGGGGATGTTTAATTGCTCACGGTATTTGGCAACCGTCCGGCGGGCGATGTTGTAGCCCCGATCATTCAGGATTTTTTCGAGTTTATCGTCTGATAACGGGCTGAGTTTCGGCTCGTTGTCAATCAGGTCTTTCAGGATGTTTTTCACCTCCCGGCTACTGACGTCTTCGCCCGAATCTGTCGAAATGCCTTCCGAGAAAAAGTATTTGAGCGGGTAAATACCGAATTCCGTCTGCACGGATTTGCTATTGGCCACCCGCGACACCGTCGACACGTCCATGTCGATCATCTGCGCGATGTCTTTTAGAATCATGGGCCGCAACTTCGATTCTTCGCCGGTCAGAAAAAAGTCGTACTGGAAACGCACGATGGCGTTCATGGTCTTGAGCAGCGTCTGCTGCCGTTGCTTGATAGCGTCGATAAACCACTTGGCTGCGTCGAGTTTCTGCTTCACAAACGACACGGTTTCCTTCAGGGCTTTGTTTTGTTTGTTGCCCTTGTCGTAAGTGTCGAGCATGTCGGCAAACGACCGGCTGATGCGCAGTTCGGGCGCATTCTTCGAGTTCAGCGACAGTTCGAGCTTGTTGCTATTGTTGATCAGGATAAAGTCGGGAATGAGAAACTGAGCCGTTCCGGAGCTGTCATCGACGGAGCCGGGCTTCGGATTGAGCCGGATAATGATATCGATCACCCGTTTCAGCGTCTCGTCGCTGATGGCCAGCCGACGCTGAATTTTGTCATAGTGCTTTTTGGAAAACTCCTCGAAGAAATCGTCGATGATGCGAATCGCTAGGATAACGTCGGGGTCGGAGAGGTCTCTGCGTTTGAGTTGCAGCAGCAGGCATTCCTGTAGCGAGCGGGCGGCAATACCCGGCGGATCGAGCGTCTGTACCTTGTGCAGTACTTCTTCAATCTCTTCCGTGTCGGTAAACACGTTCTGTGAGAACGCAAGGTCGTTGACAATTGCCTGCATCGACCGGCGGATATACCCATCGGCTTCGATGCTACCGATTAGCTGTGTACCGATTACGCGCTGATCGTCGGTGAGGGGCAGGTAACTGAACTGTTGCACCAGTGAATCGAGCAGGCTTGACGAGGTAGCCAGCGGCATGTCGCGTTCTTCCTCGCCGTAGTTGCCATCACCCTGCATTTTGTAACCGGCATAATCGTCCTGTTGCAGGTAGCCGTCAATGTCGAGATCGTCATTGCGTTCCTTGTAATCGTCGTCGAATTCATCGGCGAACGGATCGTCTTCCTTCTGCTCGAAGTCTTCGTCCATGCCTTCTTCGAGGGCCGGATTGATTTCGAGTTCTTCCTCGATACGCGTGTCCAGTTCCGCCGTAGGAATTTGCAGCAGTTTGATAAACTGAATCTGTTGGGGCGACAGTTTCTGCTGGAGGGATTGGGATAAACTTAACTTCTGCATAACGGGCTGGAG
>JAKONH010000239.1 GCA_022702045.1 Spirosomataceae bacterium | reverse complement strand
CAACTTTTATCATGCAACGACGCGATTTTATCCGGCAGTCGGCCCTCCTGACAGCCGGTGCTTTTGCCCTCAGCCAGACCGAGTTACTGGCCAATGCTCCCGCCAAAACCATCAGTCCGTTTGGCGTTCAGCTCTACAGCGTACGCGACGTTATCGGTAAAGACCCTAAAGGGGTGATGACACAGCTGGCGCAGATGGGCTACAAGCAGTTTGAAAGTTATAGCGGCCAACAGGGCTTTTTATGGGGCATGACGCCCGCCGAAATGAAGTCGTTTCTGAACGGCATCGGCGTGAAGATGGTTAGTACGCACTTCAACTTCGGTCAGCAGATGGACAAGCCCGACGAGCTGCAAAAAAGCTTCGACATGGCGAAAGGCGCTGGTCTGACGTATATCCTATGCCCCTATATCGGTCCTCAGAAGTCAATGGACGACTGGAAACGGATCGCGGACCGTTTCAACAAAGCGGGTGAGCAGGCCAAGAAAAGCGGGATGAAGTTCGGGTACCACAACCACGATTATTCATTCAAGCCACTCGACGGTCAGATTCCGCAGGAATATCTGCTGGCTAACACCGACCCGAAAAACGTAATGTTCGAGCTAGACCTGTGCTGGATCGACGTAGCGGGTCAGGATACGGAAGCGCACCTGAAAAAGTACGGCAAGCGCTACGAACTCTGCCACATCAAGGATTACAAGAAAGTAGCTGGTAAGCCCGTGCAGAACGACCTCGGCAAAGGGGCCGTCGACTTCAAAAAGACGCTGCGTGTTGCCATGGAAAACGGCATGAAGTACTACATCGTCGAGCAGGAAGAATACCCAGCCGACGTGCTGACAAGCATGAAAAACGATGCCGAGTACATGAAAACGTTGTCGGTATAGTTTTCGGTTTTCAGTATACGGTTTATGGGGGAGCCCCTGTAAACCGTATACTGAAAACCACATGTCCAGTCCGGCCTTTACTTATCTTCACACTATGTTTAGCCGGCCGATTACCCTCACAACCGTAACGCCACCCCATAGTCTGATCCAGTATGTTCAGTCTTTCTGGATTGCTACGGATAACGGACAATCGGGCTCCGGTGGCGTCTTCCGACCCATTACCGACGGGTACCCAGGCTTACTGATGCCCATCGTGCAGAATAATCCCTTTTACGATCAGGAGCGAAAGCGGTTGCCTACCATCTGTTTGTACGGGCAAACGATTAAGGCGCGTGAGATTCATGCGTACGGACGTTTCGAGGCAGTTGGCGTCAGTCTACAACCTTGGGCGATTCCATCTTTGTTTGGTTTCGGGGCCAATGAACTAACCGATACATGCGTTGATCTGAGCGCTGTTTTGTCGACGTCCCGACTGGAAGAGCAACTGGCGAACGCGCCTGCGCCAATGCATCAGCTCGACCGGCTGGCAACCTATTTACAAACATGTATCGCCAAGAGTACTCCACCTGATCATCAGGTCAGTGGTGCGCTACACGAGCTTCTACGCACGAACGGAAATCGACCACTACACGAACTAAGGCAACAGCTAAATCTGTCGGAGCGAGGACTGGAACGTAAGTTTCGTCGAAGTGTAGGCGTATCGCCAAAACTGTTTGCCCGCATCTGCCAGTTTCAGGCTTCCCTGACCCAACTTCACGCGCAGGGCTACGACAGACTATCGGATATTGCCTTCGACAATGGGTATGCCGATCAGTCGCATTTCATCCGGACGTTTCGGGCGTTCACCGGCTGTACACCCGACCGGTATCGTAAACAACTTACTGATTGCCCAGCCTGACTACCTGTCGGTTTTGTTCTATTTTGCGCTGTCCAATCCCGATAGCTTTGTCGAAAAAACAAACCGATGAAGCTACTCATTTTGGGAGCGACAGGCAGTATTGGCCTTCATCTCGTCGAACAGGCGCTAGCCCAAGGCCACCTCGTCACAGCGTTCGTCCGAAACTCGCTTACCACTGATCTCCCCAGACATCCTGCTTTACAACTGATTCAGGGCGACGTACTCGATTATCTGACCGTCGAAAAAGCCATGTCAGGTCAGCATGCCGTTTTGTGCACCATTGGCGCGGGGCGGAAGGGTTTTGTGCGAGCGGAAGGCACGCGGATAATTCTGCGGGCGATGGCAGCCACAGACGTAAACCGAATTATCGTTCAAAGTACGCTCGGCGTGGGCGACAGTTGGCAGAATCTGACTTTCTTCTGGAAATACATCATGTTTAGCCTGCTACTGCGTGATGCGTTTGCCGATCATCAGCAACAGGAAAAATATGTGCGTGAAAGTCACACCGACTGGACAATCGTTCGACCGGCGGCCTTCACCGATGGGAACCGAACGGGCCTATATAAACAAGGATTTCCCGCTAACGATCGGCGCATAACGGCCAAAATTTCACGCGCTGACGTTGCCGATTTCATGCTGAAACAGCTTGACAACGATATGTATTATTACAAGACGCCCGGTCTGTCCTACTAAGTATCGATGCCTACATTCGCTACGCTGATTCTTCTTGCGACTACTACCACGGCAGCCCTGATGGCGGGCCTCTTTTTTGCTTATTCGTACTCGGTCAATCCAGGCCTGCACAGGCTGTCTGATTTGGCTTATCTACAAACGATGCAATCAATCAATCGAGCGATTCAGAATCCACCATTTCTGCTGTGCTTTTTAGGAACAGCGGTGTTATTCCCAGCCAGTGCGTGGCTTCATTATCGAGCCCCTGTCAGGCTACGGTTTGTGTTATTGATTATAGCAGCGGTCATATACGGGCTAGGTGTGCTGGGCGTGACGATAGCAGGTAATATTCCGCTCAATGACTCCTTGTCGACTATTGACCTGAACGCAGCTGCCCCAGCCGAACTGGCTACTCACCGGGCCGCATTCGAACCAGACTGGAACCGCTGGCACACCATCCGTATGGGTGCATCGATACTTGCGCTGCTATTGGCCATCAGCGCCTGTCTAACGCCATACGCAAGTAGGGAGGCACTTAACCTAGATGATTCACCCAGTAACAACCTATAAGTTAACTACCGCTCCCGGCTGTTCTGGACGGTGGAATTTAATACCTCGTTTGCTGAAATGCTGCTCGTAATTGGTATAGCGCTGGGTAATAAAGAATGGCTTCGCGTAGCCATCATGCAGCGGCAAGATGGCCTTCGGTTTCATCTTTTCAACGAAGCGGGCGACCGTCAATTCCGTCAGAAAGGGGGCCATAACGGGCAGCATCAGCAGATCGATTCCACGAAACGCCAGCAGTTTATCGGAGAATGAATCGACGGTGTTCAGCACTTTCCCGTCGATCAGGAACGCGAACATACCAGGGATATGATCGGCCAGGATGGGCTCATGCGCCACCGCGATCGCCTGCAACGCAAATCGTCCCACCTGTACAGTACCTTCCTCGACTACCTGCACCTCAATGCTAACGGGCGCTAGTTTCTCAGCCACCTCCCCCGTCGACCAAACGGTAGCTTTACTCAGGGCTACAATTTTCGTCAGCGCATCGACGTCCAGATGATCGGGGTGACTATGCGTGATGACGATGTTCGCTACCTGACTGAACGTCTCGGGTTTGACCAGTCCTTCGATAAACGAAAACGTACCGGGATCGAATAATAGCTGTTCGCCCTCTTTTTCGAGCAGCAGGCAGGAATGCAGGTATTTCTTGATGTTCATGGTTGTGTAACGCGGATGACATAGCCATAACTTATCGACGCCAGTCAGGGTTATTGGCTGCATACCAGCGCGACGGCTAGCCACACCGGCTCTATCATTACTCCCGGCCAACGTCTTTTCGGCTTCATCATGTTTGCTTCATTATCATTTCCCGTTCTTCTTATCATTTTTGGCGTAGCAGCAGCTGTCGTCTGGCGGGCGGGCACAGCGCTCTCCAACACAACCGACATCCTCGACAAGCGTTTCAAGCTTGGGGAAGCACTGGGTGGCACGGTCGTGCTCGCTATCGTAACCAATTTGCCGGAGATTGCCATTACCGTCAGTGCCGCCCTTGGTAACAAAATTGGGCTGGCC
Source organism: Spirosomataceae bacterium (assembly GCA_022702045.1). Taxonomy (GTDB): domain Bacteria; phylum Bacteroidota; class Bacteroidia; order Cytophagales; family Spirosomataceae; genus Spirosoma. The sequence goes on along the minus strand of JAKONH010000239.1, from coordinate 7,290 downwards.
GTCGGCAATATTCTGGGGGGTATTGCCCTGCAAACAATCGTACTGGTACTGCTCGATGCCTTTGGCATTGGTAAGCAGGGTACGCTCAGTTCCCGCCAATCGTCACTAACACCCGTACTGGAAGCAACGCTGGTTATTGCCATGTTAACGGTAGTTGTCATGGGACATCAGCTTCCCGAAACCATGCTCTTCGCCCGAACGACACCCGCCAGTATTGCGCTGGTCGGCGTTTGGCTTGTGGGCGTATGGCTCATTGGAAAATCGCACGATGCACTACCCTGGCACACGGCCACTGCTACACAGCCGACTGATAAGAAGACGTCGAACGACGACAAACAGAGCACGGGCCGGGCATTGCTCATTTTTGGCGTGGCGGCCCTGGCAACACTGTTGGGCGGGGTAGCCCTGGAGGAAAGTGGCGACGCTATGTCGAAACTACTGGGGATGGATGGCGTTATCTTCGGAGCTACCGTACTGGCTGCGGCTACGTCGTTACCCGAAGTATCCACCGGCCTGGCTTCCGTCAAGCTTAAGGATTACACGCTTGCCGTCAGCGATATTTTTGGGGGCAACGCCTTTTTGCCCGTACTACTGGCGCTGGCAACGACAATCTCCGGCAAACCGGTACTGCCCAACGCGCAAAAAAGCGACATTTACCTAACGGGGCTGGGTATACTCGTCACGATCCCATACATCTACGGCTTGCTGTTTCGTCCCAAACGTCAGATTGCCCGCATGGGCATCGACTCCCTCGTCGCGTTACTCATCTACCTAATTGGTGCCGCCGGGTTATTCATGATCGCGAAGTAAACAAGCCTGAAAGGCACCGAACACCTTTCAGGCTCGCTAGTTGCCCAGTAGCTATCTGATCTACCGGTTAGCGTTCCAGACCAGAATGGTACAACCACTGGGACTGGTAGCGTGATGTTCCGTACCGACAGGATAATAGAAATAAGCACCCGGACCAAAAGACTTCCCATCCTCAACCTGTGGATCGACATACACCCCGTCGACCACAAATACTTCGTCGGGGACGGCATGTGCATGGACGGGAAACGCCTTCCCGGCTCCGATGCGGATCAGCGTTCGTTTTTCGCCCGGCAGGCTCCGGAGCATGCATTTTTCTACCCCTTCCGTTACCGTCTCCCACGGCAGCCCTGACGCGTTTACAGCCTCTATCCTATTCATAGGTCATTTATTTTTCACGAAGTTAGCGAGCAGGCGAATTGTTGACGCAAACAATCGGGCAGGGTAACCACCATTCAGTCCATTAAACCTAGTTGTCGGGCGCGTCCAGCGAGCAGGTTTCGGTAAGCGACCTGGCTATCCGCAGTCAGGAAACTTATATCAATCCAGGATAGGGCTGAAACAAGTCGTTTTCGGAATCGCTGATGCACGTTTGTTCGCTGCCGATCAGTCAGGCCGAGGTACTGAACAAATGCCAGCCAGTCAGCTTCCCGCAGGTGGCTTTTCTTGCCGTTCAGGCTCAGATTCATCTCTTCCATATCGGTCGGGAGCAACAGTTTCGTAGCCAGCAGGCCATAAGCGGGCGTCAGCGCTATGGTTTGGGCATCGGATCGCCAGAGTGAAAAATTTTTCAGGTGCATGTCTGCATTACCCGTCAGAAAACAAAACAGCGTTAGTTCGTAGAGCGTCACAATACTATTGTCAGCTCGCTTCAGGTAGAAGCGAGTTCGTTTTACTAACAGCTTATTGATTACTTTCTGATTTCTTTGTACCCGTTGTCTACAACCGGTTCCATAGGCCACACTGTTAGACTAGTAGTAGCGCTCTACCCCACCAGTCGCTACCGGTGCTGTGTCTACTACTTTATCGGGTCTGTATTCCCCCTCCCCCATGTTCGATTTTCGACTGACCGTTTTTTATACTGTTGCCAAGCGGCTGAGCTTTACCAAAGCAGCCGCCGAACTGTTTGTAACGCAGCCTGCCATTACCAAACATATTCAGGAACTGGAGAGTCAACTTGGCATGGCACTATTCGACCGGCGGGGGAATCAGATTAGCCTGACAACGGCGGGTAACGTGTTGCTGCGTCATGCCGAAACGATTATGGGGGTCTATCGGCAGATCGAATTCGACCTGAACGCGCTAAAGGGGCAACCTAGCGGACGATTGCGGCTGGGTGCCAGCTCGACTATTGCACAATATGTGATCCCGGCCGTGCTGGCCCGATTTCAGGACCACTCGCCGGAGGTGAGTCTGTCGCTCCTGAGCGGCAATACCGATCAGATTGAGCAGGCGCTACTCAACAACGACATCGACCTGGGGCTGGTTGAAGGACGTACGCACCACAGCGACATCCGCTACACGCCTTTTGTGAAGGATGAACTGGTACTGGTTTGCCGGGCCGATCACCCGCTGGCAGGGCGCGACGAGATCACGCTCGACGAACTAAAGACAGTACCTATTGCCCTGCGGGAACGCGGCTCCGGTTCGCTGGAAGTTATCGAACATGCCCTGCGCGGAGCCGGTCTGCGCCTGAACGACCTGAACCTGGCCATGCAACTGGGGAGTACGGAGGGGATTAAAACCTATCTGACCAACTCCGTCAGTATCGCGTTCATCTCCATTTTCGCCGTGCAGAACGAACTGAAAAACGGTATCTTACGTGTGCTCGACGTAGCGGGTCTAACAATTCAACGCGACTTCTATTCGGTGCAACTACAGGGTGTTAGCGAAGGCTTGGCCGACACCTTCATGCGCTTCGCCCGACAGCAGTACAATCGGCGGTGAGGCACTACCTGAGCTGATGATGTTTGTGCCGAATCCGGCTTAGCGTTTCCCGCGTCACGCCCAGATACGACGCCACCATGTGCAGCGGTACACGTCGGAAAACGGTAGGATTATCGGCCACAAACGCGTCGTATTTCTCTTCGGCCGTATGGCTAATGTTGATGTATATCCGTTGCAGGCTTCTGTTGTGGCTTTCTTCCCGCACCCTGTCCGACAGTTGTCTGAATGGCAGAATAGCCGCGAACAGTTCGTTCATCGTTTCCTTTGTCCACAGCAGCAGGGCCGTATCTTCGAGAGCCTCGATGTAGCAGTGAGACGGCGTTTCAGTCGTGTAGCTTTCGGGATCGATCGCCCACTGACTCTCGGCGGCAAACCACATAACCGACTCCGTTCCGTCTTTACTGACCCGGTACACGCGTAGCAATCCGCGGAGCACAAACAGTTTGTGACGACACACATCGCCGGCACGCAGCAATAGTTGACGCTTCCGTACGGTTAATGGCGTGGCGCTGGTCTGTATGCGCAGCAGCTCTTCGTCGGCAAACTGTACTTTCGAGCGTAAATATTGATCAAGCTGGTTCATGATTCAACTAAAACCGTTTGCAACGTAAACCGTAAATAGCAGCCGATAGTGCAAACGTCCGGTTTCGGGTTCTGCCATTACTGTTTGTGACAAATGTCCTCGCGCCGAGGCTTCTGGTCGCGCCAATTTTGCTGTCAGAACGAATCAAATTTCACCTGCGTCAGCACTCATTAACTCAACTTATTATGCGCGTTTTTCTTACAGGGGCCTCCGGGTTTGTTGGCTCCGCCGTCGTTCAGGAATTAATTGGTGCCGGCCATCAGGTCGTCGGTCTGGTTCGCTCCGAAGTATCGGCCAGGGCTCTGGCTGACGCCGGGGGCCAGCCATTTATGGGTGACCTTGGCGACATCGACGGGCTGCAGCGCGGAGCCGATGCGGCCGACGCCGTCATGCACACCGCCTTTACCCATGACTTCACCAACTTTGCCGCAGCGGCCGCTGCCGATAAACGAGCCATCGACGCGTTTGGGGCTGTCCTTGCCGGTTCAAACCGCCCATTGATTACCACCAGTGGGTTGTTGGGCATAAAGCCCGGCAGCGGTGTTCTGATCACGGAGGATGATGCCTCGACCTCGCCAGTTCGGTTGTCGGAGGCCACCACGATCGACCAGACCAGGTTGGGTGTACGCACATCCGTTATCCGACTGGCCCCATCGGTGCATGGACCCGGCGATGACCACGGCTTTATAGCGACACTGATCGACATTGCCCGTGTGAAAGGTGTTTCAGCTTATATCGGCGATGGCGCTAACCGGTGGCCCGGTGTACACCGGCGCGACGCAGCCCGCCTGTATCAACTGGTGCTGGAAAACGGAACGGCGGGTAGCCGCTACAACGCGACCGCTGAAACAGGCCTGTCTGTCCGGCAAATTGCAGAGCTGATTGGTGAACAGTTGCATCTGCCCGTTGTATCGATTTCTATCGACGAAGCAGCCGGTCATTTCGGCTGGATGGCGCTTTTTGCCCGTATGGATTGCCCGGCCTCCAGTCAGCAGACGCGGGACCGGCTGGGCTGGGAACCTACCCAGCCCGACTTGCGCAGCGACCTCGACGCGGGCTTTTATTTTGAGCAGTAACCAACCCGTTGTGCCGTTGCGCGATGAACCGACCGGGCTTTGCAATCATCACGTAGCCCGGTCGGTTTGTTTATAAACTAACTGATGCTACGGCCTATACGGGTCGCCGATTGTCAATCTATCGCCCGACAAATCGGCTTCGAACAGCCGGGGGATACGACTGGTACGACCGTTTACGCTTGTATGGCTGTGCGCTGACAGGAGTAATTTGCCGTCGAATGTTCGAAACAGCATGCCGTGGCCGATGTTGGGTGGCGTGATAGGCTCTTTTTCGTGAACCCACGGCCCGTCCAGTGTGCCGCTTGCTGAATAGGCGACGCCCTGCGTATACACGTCGTAGATCCAGCTTGTCCAGAGCATGCCTAACCGCCCTGTTTTAGTCAGAAACAGAAACGGGCCGTCAGTGACTTTATTCGGACGATTCTGGCCTGTCGCGTCTTTCTCGCGGCTCCAGGGCGAATCGCTGGCCCGAAACAGCAGCTTACCTGTCCCAACGCTCCCGCTCAGGTCCGGCTTTAACTCGATTTTCTCGATCGTACCATTGGTGTTCTGCAGCCATTCGTAGCAATACACCATATACGGTTTCCGGTCTTTGTCGACCCAGTACGTACCGTCCAGCGTAGGCTTATCGGCGGGCAGGTAGGTGGCGTCGCGCATGGGTACGTATGGGCCACCAGGCTTGTCGCTGACGAGCACATGGCTGGCCCGGCGCTCGATGACGTTGTCGCCGACCGTGTCGATTTTGACAGCCCGGTTGGTGAACGTAGCGAAATAATAATACTTCCCGTTGACCGTATGGAGTTCGGCCGCCCAGATCATCGGTTTTGGCCCCATCCACGAGCCTGCGTCTGTCTGTGCGACTGAGTAAGGCCCAGTCCACCGTTTCAGGTCGGCACTTTTCCAGAGCAGCCCGCCCGTACCGGTCATGTAATACGTGTTCGTCGGTTTGTCAGCCAGAATAAACGGGTCGCTTAGCCGAATTGAATCAAGCGGCACATTGGTACGTATGCTTATCGAATTTTCCTGCGCCCGAAGCGGCCGAACACAGAGCAAACAAAACACAAACAGTATTTCCAGTCTCATTGAATTAGTCAGCGCAGCCAGTATGCGTCGTGTGGTTACCTTACGTAAGGCGCCAATTCCTGTGGTTTACCCATCTCGATTCGATCAACGGGCTTACGCTTCCAGTTGATAACTAGCCATGCGGCTATGTCACTCTTTAGTCAGCACGTTGTACCCTGTTTCTCTATTTCCAGTACGTGCTACGGTGCAGGCACCTGTACTGGTCTGCGTCTCGTTTTCGTTTTATCCGTGCCTACCTTTCTGATTACCTATCGTATAAGCTGGCTACTGTTTCTCAGCCTGTTGGTATATAGCCAATAAACGTCGGCTCGATCGGTTACGCAGGATTCTGTTCAGTAGTACAGCGCCCGACTCCTGAACAGCAGCAACCGCGGACGCAGGTAGCACTGGCACCTTACCTCGGCTGGCTAAACTGAACGCGCAACCAGTTTCCTGCTGGCTGCGATCAACGTTTTTTTAGGAAATATCGGCTCTCCAGCGATCTACGACAGGCTTATGGCAGTCTGGCGCAGCTATTTCAGTTTCAGCATATACCTGCCCAAATCGGCCGAATACGGCAAGCAGGCGCTCAACTATACCCAATTAGCGGGCGACAGCAGCCAGCGTTGCCTGACCATGCATGGGTACACCATGATTTTGGGAGAGAACCGCCAATTCTGCCCCTCACTGGCTTATTTTAACGACGCCATTCGGCTGGCGAACCGGCTCAGCGGCACGAATAACCTCATGCTGGCAAACCTGACCATGTCCAGTATTCTGATTGAAAAAGATGACTACCCGCAAATGATTAGCCGTGCCCGGCAGGCGCTCCTTATCGCCAGTCGGCTGAGTGACCAGGATGCGGTATTTCGGGCCAATGCGATCATCGGTGCTGCCTTAACCAAACTCAATCGGTCCGACTAAGCCAATCTATATTACGACCGGGCCAAAGCTTATCTACCCATTGTTGGGTCGCATCACCGAGAATTTGCAGTACGCCCTTCCCTATAAATTCCCGAATAACGCACCCAACAAAGTGGAACTGTATTCAGCGATTGACCTCAACGGTAATTACACCAGAACGTTAAGTGAATACTCTGAAAACGTCTACCAGCGAATTGCTAACCAGAGCAGCATGCAGATTCAACGTACATATACCACCACGACCAGTGGCGGCATCCGCACCAGCACGACCACCCTCGACTACACCGGCTGTCAGTAGGTCGAAAGCAGACCTTCCTATCTTGTACGATACACGCATAGATCGGCTTTATTTTTTTGTTAATCACAACTACGTTTAAGCCTTCCCGAACCGCCCGGTCTGGCACCGGCTTAGGTCGCTGTTGGCACTGGGCGGTTCGTCGTTTAGAGTACATTACGCATAACCGCCAGTAATTGGGCATCAGTAGCTGTGATTGGCCCCGGCGATGAGCGACCAGTACCTTTGTTCTACGCAAAGCAACACAGGCTATGAACACCGCGCATCCGCCCAGCACCACAACCCATCCACGCCCCTGGCAACAACAGATTCAGCGGCTGCTCGATCATCGCTTTACTACGCGCCAACTGCTGTTTATCGGGGCTGTGCTTCTCTGTCTGACACCGCTACTGTCGCCCCCACTGGCCCTGTTGCTGGGGTTGCTTATCGCGCAATTTATCGGCCATCCATACCTGCATCTCAACAGCAAAGCTACCCATTGGCTGTTGCAGGCGTCGGTGGTCGGGCTAGGCTTCGGCATGAATGCCCACAGTGCCGTGCAGGCAGGCAAAGAAGGTATTTTGCTGACCGTTGCTTCGATTGCCGGTACACTCACG
>JAKONH010000221.1 GCA_022702045.1 Spirosomataceae bacterium | reverse complement strand
CGCCACTCATGCTGGCGCCGAATGTATCGTTCGGATCGTCGGGAGTTGAACTGCTGCCTGTCATGCTACAGGACGTCATCAGCAGCGGAGCGCCAATCAGCATCAGCGCAGCCGTCATCGTTTTCGTGTTGATCATGTGTCGTAGTGGTTATGGTTTTCACCCGTGAATTCACGTATTAACACGTCTTCACATAAACGTTACCGGGCGGAGCCTCCATTCTTAGCGAGCGTGCTAACCTCACAACTCACCCACGCCACTTTCCACAGCGACAACTCGCTGACTATCAACAGAAAGTCCGGCAGCTGACAGACAGGCAGCTACCGGACTTTTGGGTTTCAGTTACCTAGCTTCCTTACTGTGCTTTTGCCAGCCAAAGCGATGCGTTGAGATGCAGAGCAGGGTGCGAGGTATAGCCCGACGGCTGATCGCCCGACCAGCCATTGAACAGGTTGTCGTTAGGATCGCCTGTACCGTCATCAGCGGGCGAGCTGTCACCGACGAATACAATCCGGCCAGTGCCGTAGGTCGAGAGTAAGGCCATCACCCCGGTCGAGCCGTTGAGCGTGCTGCTGCTCCGCCAGAACAGGCCTTGTACGTTGGCATTGGTCGACGGATACAGTGTAGCCGTGGTTCCGTTGTAAAATGCCAGTTTCGAGGCTGTGCCAGCCGCTCCATTCAGCACGAGCTGGGCATTGGCGTTGCTGCCCGTATACACCTTCGTCGTGGGCTTCTCGCTGATATCGACATAATCGACCACAAAGCCGAAGGGCTTATTATTATTGATGCCATTATTACTCATCAAATCGTTCCAGACGCGGGGCGAGTCAAAACCATCGCCATCCCGATCCGATGGGTTATAGCCATTTCTATCTGCTCCCCCGGTCGTAGCGGCCGTGTGGTCGGCAACCATCATCAGGCCACCCCCATTGTTCACGAAGTTCATGATCGCCGTTTTTTCGGCCGTAGAAAACAGTCGATTAGGCTCCACGACGACATACACATTGTAATTGCTCAGGTCCTGCGGGTTCGCTGAATTGCCGTACGTAATCGAAGCACCGACGGGCAGCGTTTCAACCAGTTGACCACGCTTCACCAGGTCAACAGCCCAGGCCGAAATGCCGCCTTTCCAATAGGTCTCGGACGTGCTCGACGTAATGCCCGTATACGACGGCGTTGGCGTACGCTGCGCTTTCAGTTCTGTCGTCGTTCCACCCGTGTAGCTCGGTACGCTTTCGGTACCGTCGGCATCGATCTGCCAGTCGGCACTACCCGCGTTTTCGTAATGGCTGGCGTCGAACAGGAATTTCTTGCCCGTCGTTGCGGTCGGCGGGGGTGTCGTACCGCCACCGCTGTTATCATTAATGACAATGTCGTCGATGTTGATGCGCGACGACCCACCCGACAGCTTACGGATTTCGAGCCGCACCGAGCCCGACAGGTTCAGCGTGAAGGTCTGCGTCTGGAGCGACGACCCGGTCGTTACGGCCGAGCCCGACTGTGTCCAGCTGCTACCGCCGTTGGTCGAGTACCACAGGCCCCATTGGCTGGCAGCATCCCCGCTGTAGGTGCCGTGCTTGACGGTTACGGTACTGATACCCGACGTCACGTCGAACAACATCGTAACCTTGCCTGTGTTGCGAATCCGGCCCGACCACGAGCCGGCTTTCAGATCGCTACTCAGGTTACCGACCAGTGCATCGTACATGTTCCACGAACCTGACGGCAGCGTCACGTTGTCGCCACTGGCCGAGCCGGTCGGTGATACGTCGTAGGCCGTTTTAGGGCTGGATGAGCCTACGTCAAACCCTTCCGACAGCGACACGGCGGCCGTGCGGGCGGCACCAGCCGTCAGTGGCTGGTCAACGCCGGGCGTCAGGTCACTGAACGAGTGGCAGCCAACCAGCAGCGCCGTTACAGACAGGCTAATCAGTCCCCAATTTTTTACAGACATTCGTTGCATCATTGCGTTGTTTCTGAGATAGAAAAGAGAATGACAATATTCTCATTTCTGCGCAGATGTAAGCTCTTTTCGTTGATTATTATTTTGTTATCTCTCCATACCGTTTACATACCTGAGGTATGGCGTAGGGATCAATCGTATTTCGACTACTAGTCAATCCAGTCCAAGCAGCTTTTTTTAACCAACGATTAACCCGCGAAAAACACCGTTCCGGCGGCTTTATCTGTTTCCTTATTGATCGCCTTTTCCTACGCCGATCCGCTCTACCGAGCCTTTCTACGCAGCCTGAGTCGACCCGTTGATTCATTCATTTTTAGCGTAACGAACTCATGAACGCGTTCAAAAACTTCCCGGCGACAACCCTGCTACTGGGTCTGGGACTACTGTTCGCACACCCCCAGTCGACCCTGGCGCAAATCACGACCGATACCCAGCCTGCTCCCGTCATTGCCGCACCGAAACAGCACGATCTGTTGGCAACTGTTGCGTCGTACCGCGACGACGTCCGTCAGTCAGTTTTATTGGTTAGTCAGCAGCCACAGGTACTGACCCGGCTGGCGCAACAGCAGGCGCAGACACAGCAGGCGTTTGCCGATCTGATTCAGCCGTTTGGCCAGACCAAGCAGGGCTGGTTCTACGACATGGCCCGCTTTCCCGACGCGCTGCACGCCCTGGCGATGCTACCCGCCGGTTCAGACAGAGCAGCCGTACTGGCCATTACGAAAACACTACCCACTGACGTACAGGAAACGGCCTGGAAACTGTATCGCCATCACAACGCCGATCTGGTGCAGGCCGACAACCTCAATCAGCAAGCCGATCAGGCGTTTACTAACTTGCTGGCTCCACTCGATGAGCCTACGCAAACCGCCTTTCGCCAGTTGCTGAACACGCCCGATGTGTTGTCAACTCTAACAAGCCAACCTGACCAGACGGCCCAACTGGGTCAGTCGTACCAGGCCGACCCGGATGGTATCACCCAGCAACTGGCGACCCTGCACGATAAGCAACAGGCGCAGAATCAGCAGGAGCTGGCCGAGTACCAGCGCGAGCTCAATCAGGATCCGCAGGCACAGCAGGAATTGCAGCAGGCTGGTCAGGCGTATGCGCAGGCGAATGGGTACGGCACCAATGGCATCAACCCCAACCCAAACTGGGTCAATACCTCGTATTACTACCAGAATCCGTATTCGTTCTGGTTCGGTTACCCATCCTGGTACGCGTCGCCCCTTTGGTACCCGTCAGCCTGGTGGTATGGTACCGGTTTTTATTACGGAGCAGGTGGTAATATGGTCGTGTTCGGTATGCCCTCGATCGGCTTTTCGAACTGGTTTTTCAACCGGGGCTACGGCTATTACCCGCACCTCTACAACCGGTTCAATACCTACTACACGCACAACATCGGTTATCACCGCTATTGGTCGCCGAGTAACTCCGGATTTATGTATGCTGCCCATCGGGCTTTTACACCTACCGTTGGTATAATCGGCGGACGCCCCAATTGGCTTGGTGGTGGCCGAACCTATCCATCGGGTACGCTCAACAATGCCGGTGGACGGGTTTCTGCGCCAGTAGGAACCGGTCGTTTGGACGGAACACGTAACTACAGCGGTGGCTTCAGTGGCCGGTCGTTTGGGAATAGCAGCTTTGGTGGTATGCGCTCGTTTGGCGGAGGTGGCGGCTTTCACGGCGGTGGCCGGGGCGGTCGGTAATCAGGCTTAAACACAGAGGCACGGAGGATACCGAGATTTTTAGTCTCTGTGTTCTCTGTGCCTCTGTGTTTAAAACGCTTCTTTACTTGTAAATCGCCGGGGAGTCAAACGTGACGGGGAACGGCTTGGGCGCGCTGGCGTTTGAGTTAAGCTCGTTCTGCGAATAGATAAACCGCCACGGCAACTGCGATCCGGTGTTGGGCGTCAGCTTAATGCCGACGGCTTCGCTACGCGTCCGACGTTCGTCGTCCCAGCCAATGTGCTGCCCGTAGAACGAGACGTACCGTTCCTGCAAAATCTCACGCAGCAGCGCATTATCAGCCGTAAGCCCGTCGGCGTTTTCGATACCCCCACTGGCAAAATCGGCCGCATCGTACGGGTCGTATTTGTAAGTGCCCGTTGTCAGGTAAGTCGAACTGATGTAACCGCCCCCGTTTAGAAAAGCACGGTACGTGTTCAGATGGCCGAGTGCTGTAGCAAAGCCTTTACCACTCCGCAGAGCCATTTCCGCCAGCGTCAGGATGTTTTCCTGGTACGTCACGAGCGGAAAACTGGCAGCCTGCGCGAAGAAGCCGCTCGCCGTGGATGAACTCGACGTATTCGGCTCGATCTTACCCGGCGTGTTGACGCCATTTTCCAGGTAATAGAACCGGTAGCGGGCTGTTTCAACGGTCTTGCTGTTGCCCCGGTAGCGTGTACCGGCGGGGTTGAGCAGTCCCACATTGTAGGCGCCCACTGCGTAGATATCGCCCGTTCGCTGGATAGTCAGAAAGGTGTAAAACTGGTTCTGATTGACGTTGGCCGTCGTGCCATGGGGCGCGTAGAGCGAGTTGGCGTAGGCACTGATTCCGCTCGTTGCCGCCGTGTAAGCCGCGTCATACTGCTTCGTATCGGTCAGCAGCCGGGCCTTAAGCGTATAGGCAACCTGCTTCCACTTCGTCGCGTCGCCCCCGAAGTGAATATCCTCCGTCGAAACGGTACCTAGGCCGGAATTCAGGTCGGCGATGGCGTCGTCGAGCAGGGCAATCAGTTTAGTGTACACCGTGGCCTGCGGCTCGAACGCCGGATTGGGGTACAACGCGTTGTTGCCCGCCTGATCGAACGGGATATCACCCCAGAGTTCGGTACCGGTCGCCAGCGCATTGGCCCGCAGTATCTTGGCGATGGCCGCCATTTTACGGTTACCCAGCGCATTGGCCTGTTCGATGGTCAGCAGGGCATTGGCGTTGACACCCGCAAACACCAGGTTCCAGTCAGTGTCGTAAATCCCGGCCGATACGTTATAGTTGTAATAGTCGAGCCACTGCCGGTCAGCTCCGGTCAGGTAGCCATCCCAGATGGTCGTCAGGCGGCTTGCCATGCCTTCCTGCAGGGCCATGTTTGCGATTTCGGTACCCGTAAGCAGCAGACTAGCCGTCGAACTTGTCGGGTTATTGGGGTCGACGTTCAGGTTGTCGACAATGGATGAGCAGGACGACACCCACAGGCTGAGCAGCAGGCTAACTCCAGTTGTATACAGGCGTTTCATACGTGGCTAGGTGGGTTAGTAGTTAATTTTCAGACTAAACAGCAGTGACTTCGTGTTGGGACTGTTAAAATAATCCTGCCCCCGCGAATTGCTCGCGCCATTCAGCGCCGTTTCCGGGTCGATACCCGCAATCTTCGTCCATAGAATCGGGTTGCGGCCCGTCACGGTGAAATCAATCGACTGGAGTTTGGTCTTCTGGCGGAAACCGGGCGACGAGAAGCTGTAGCCCAGCGACAGTTCGCGCAGGCGAGTCCAGCTACCGTCTTTGATAAATTGTTCCACCAGGGTACTGAACCCCCCCCCGATAGACGTATAGTACGATTGGTCGAGCAGGACCGACCCTGCGCCGAAATCCTGAATGGCCCCGCGAACCGTCGTCCCAGCCGCTATGGTCTGCCCCGCGTAATTTTTCAGCGGCTGGGTCAGCGTAACCTCGTTACCCACATCGGCGTGGGTGCCGAAATACGTTAGCACGCCCTGCGTACCAGTGTAGAAGTCGCCCCCCTGAAACGTCTCGAACAGCACGTTGAGCGACAGCTTTTTGTACGATAGACTCGTGCCGAATCCACCCCGGTACCGGGGGTTTGGGTTGCCAATAATGCCGAACGATGAGGCTACCTGCGGGAAGCCATTGGCGTTGAGCGTCAGCGAACCGTCGTCATTACGCATATAGGTACCACCGTAGAGCGATGACATGGCGTAGCCTACCCGTGCGACCGTCGAGGCCGTACTGCTGAACCCACCAAGCGTGATGATGTCGGTACCGGCCAGGTTGGTTACTGTATTGACGTTGCGGCTCAGGTTACCCGAAATCGTCCAGTTAAAATTTTTGGTTTGCAGCAGGTTGTAGCTCAGATCCAGCTCCCAGCCTTTGTTCATCATCGATCCGGCATTGGTGTATTTTGAGGTGTACCCCGTCGAACCGGCGGTTGCGACGTCGAGCAGCAGGTCGTTGATTTCATTGCGGTAGTAGGTGAAGCCCGCCGTCAGCTTGTTGTTCAGGAAGCGCAGATCGGCCCCAAGTTCGTACTCGGTCTTGCGTTCGGGCCGCAGGAACGGGTCGCCCTGCCGACTGCTGCGCACGTAAGCGCCGTTGCCATAACCCGCTCCGCTGAGCGTACTGGCCCAGCTACTGTACGACTCATTGACATAGGTCGTCGTATTGCGGTACGCGTCAGGCTGTACCCCCACCACACCGTATGAGGCCCGTAGTTTGCCGAACGACAGAACTGAGTTGTCGCGGAACAGAGGCAGTTGCGTAAACTGCCAGGCTACGTCGGCCGAGGGGTAGTAGAACGTCGACTGGGTCTGACTGCCGAAGGTCGAGCCGGCTTCACCCGCCAGCGACGCGTTAACGAACAGTTGGTTGTAGAAGCCCACGTTCAGCGTCGAATACAGCCGGGCCATCCGCCGGTGCGTCGACGTACGGTACGGCTGGTCGTTGGCCGACAGCGAGTTGCCGAAATTGGGTGGCGCGTCAGCGATGATAAATGTGTTCATCGTACCACCCAGGTTCAGGTATTTCCGGTCGTTAATGTTGAATCCGACAATCAGCGTACTGGTGATATTCTTGCCAAAATCCCGGAAGGCCCGGCCAATCAGGTCGGCGTTCATTTCCGACTCTTTATAAATCGCTTCTTCGAACGAGCCCAGCCCACTGTTGATGGCCGAATTGACTGGATAGTTCGTGATGCGGTGATCGGTGTTGGCGTCGATACCGGCCCGCGCCGTAATATCGAACCACGAGCCGGGCGTAATCTGTAGTTCTGAACTCAGAATGAACCGGTCGACCTCCGAAAAGTTGGTCAGCTGGTTGATGGCCCACAGGGGATCGTTGTACACCGGATTCGACGACGCACCGAGGTAATTCCGGTACGACCGCTGCCGGTTGGGAATAGCACTCGCCGTCGGCGACGCGTAGTAGTTGCCGATGTAGGGACGACTGTCGAAGTCGGCGGGGCTGCGCAGCATACCGATATACAAGCCGTTGATGCTGTTGCTGCGCTGAATCCGGTTCGAGGTTACCCGCGCGTACGTCGCGTTGGTCGTCGCTTTGATGATGTTGTTGAACCGCCGTTCGGAGTTGAACCGGACCGTACTGCGCTTGTAATCGCTCTGTCCGTTGATGATACCTTTCTGCCGCAGATCGCCGATGCTCAGGTAGAACGTACCTTTTTCACCCCCACCGCTGATGGCCAGGTTATTGTCGATGTACGTGCCGGTGCGAAAAGCTTCGGCCAGCCGCGCATCGTTGTAGGTTTCGCGCGAATTTTTGGTAATGATCGGGTAAATCGTCTGCCCGTTGTAAGCTTCAAACCGCTGTCCGGTGGTGTTGACCACGTCGTCCCCACCGGCGCGGGCGGCAATTTTATCGCCCCACGAAAAGGCACTCGTCGGGCTATAGACGCCCCCCGACCCCTGCCCGTAGGCCGTTTGCAGTGGGTGCAGCCGGTTCGCTTTGTCGAACGACACCGTCGAACTGTACGAGATGTTAACCTTGTCGGCGTTGGCCCCTTTTTTGGTCGTAATTACGATCACGCCGTTGGCCGCCCGCGACCCCCACAGAGCCGCTGCCGACGCTCCCTTCAGAATCTGCATCGACGCAATGTCGTCGGGGTTGATATCATTCAGACGTGACTGCTGGGTCACGCCCGACGACCCGTCGCCCAACGTCGAATTACTGATTGGAATACCGTCGACGATAACCAGCGGCTGCGTCGAGCCAGTGATGGTATTTTGCCCGCGAATCTGGATGTACGAACCCGCGCCGGGGTCGCCCGCCGACCGCGTGATGAGTACCCCGGCGGCTTTCCCGGCCATACCATTGATAACGCCCGTTTCGCCCGACCGAACGATATCTTTGGCACCGATCTTCGAAGCCGTTGCCCCCAGTTTATCCGCGTTCTCCTTAAACCCCAGGGCGCTGACGATCACTTCATCGAGCGAGGTTTCATCGCGTTGCAACTTGACGTTGATCGTACTTTGGTTACCCATCGGCACTTCGATCGTTTTCATGCCAATAAACGAAAACACCAGTGCTCCATTTCGAAGCTGATTAGCTGGTACCGTGATCGTGTAGGCCCCTTCGGCATTGGTCGAGGCACCGGTCGTGGTGCCTTTGATCACCACGTTTACCCCCGGTAGGGCGGCATTGTCTTCGCCAGACGTGACCACGCCTTTGATCGTTCGGCCCTGCGCCCACCCCCGCACCGGGACGGCCAACGCAAACACCAGCATAGCAAGCAGTAAACGATTCTTCATAGACTGAATTCAGGTTAGAAATACACTTAAAACGGTACGCGAAGCGGTAAGCGATCGGCAACGGCCAGCCGGCGAAAAAGGCAAGATGATACCCGGCGACCCGAAAACGCAGGTCGCGGTGGTTATCCGAGAAGTAGCTGGCAGCGGGCGTAGACTGTATGCCCTATTGGTTTAATCCAAACTTAATAGCTGACCAATCGCTTGTCAATAGGCATACCATACAATATTCTACTAATTCATATATTTTAGAATATTATCATACTTTTACAATAAATAGTAAAATATAATTTTATATCATATGGTATATTCAAAATTTATTTAACCTAAAATCATTTATTTTCATTGCATCGACGAGACCGGTTTCTACTTTTGATTGGTCACGCTATTCATCGACTTGCTCATCAACGATTAACGTACATCACCTATGAATCGACTGCTCACTTGCCTTGCTCCATACGGTCTCCTGCTGCGTGTATTGATATTGCTGCTATCGACTGGTCCGGTCAGCCGGGCTATGGGTGCCGACTCATTGCGGGTTACGGTCACGGAAGGCACCAACATGGCCGCAGCTCTGTCGCCCGACGGCAGCACCATCGCCACCGATTTACAGGGTACGATCTGGCTTGTGCCGGTCCGGGGTGGTACAGCCCGACCCATCACCGACGCCCTCGGCGACTGCCGGCAACCGGCCTGGTCACCTGATGGGAACCGGGTTGTTTTTCATGCGTTCTGGGATGGCCGGTATCACCTCTGGATGGTCGACAAAACCGGCAGGACGCGGAAGCAACTGACGACGGGTGTATATGACGACCGCGAACCGCACTGGTCTCCAGATGGTAAGTCAATCGTGTTTTCGTCGGACCGCAGCGGCAACTACGACATTTGGCGGCTGACCCTTGCGGATGGAAAGCTGGCCCAGCTAACGAACAACGGAGCGAACGACTACAACCCGGCCTATTCACCCGATGGGAAGCAGATCGCGTTTGTGTCGGAACGCCCCGACGCACCCGGCCTGTACCGCCTGACGGCCGACGGGAAGGAACAACTGGTCTACGGCACAACAGCGAAACTGACGGCTCCAACCTTTTCGCCTGATGGCAAACAGCTCCTGTACAACGCGCTGACGAAAGAGCAGAGTGGCCTGTTCAATATATCGGTCGACGGAGCAAAACCGGTTGCCGTATCGACACCTGACGAAGATGTGTTTCCGTTCCGGGCTACCTGGTTTTCACCCACCGAGTACCTCTACACTGCTGACGGACAACTGAAGCGGCAGAAACTGGGACAGGCCGGTGCAACAGCCATTCCGTTTCAGGCGACGGTGGTATTGGGACGAACACCCTACAAACGCAAAACTTACGACTTCAGCTCGACTGCCGCCCGGCCGGTACGCGGCATCAAAGGCCCTACGCTATCGCCCGATGGAAAACGGATTGTATTTGCAGCCCTCGGCGATCTATGGCTGTTAATGATAGGTAACCCCAACCCTCTACCCCTCACCAACGACGCGTACCTCGAAGCCGACCCTGTCTGGTCGCCCGACGGATCGCAGCTGGCGTTTACGTCTGACCGGCAGGGCAACATGGATCTGTGGGTACGCGACCTGAAAACAGGACAGGATCAGCGGCTGGTCGATCTGCCTGACGATATCAACTTCCCGAGCTGGTCGCCCGATGGCAAACGTATCGCGTTCTATCAAGGCGACGCCCGCAACATGTGGGGTCGGGGCACACTGCACACCGTCAACGTGTCGACGGGGAAGACCGATAAGCAGCATGAATCGGTGTTCGTACCGAGTCAGCCAAGCTGGTCGCCCGACGGCCGGACCATTGCCATGTCGGCGCTGGACGTGTATTCGTCGCGCTATCGTGAAGGGGTTAACGAAATTACGCTTGTCAGCGTCGATGGAGCCGCCGATGGGTCTGCCGACCGGCACGTAACGCCCACCCCCGAACACTCACTCGGCACGCGGGGCAAGAACGGACCGGTCTGGTCGCCCGACGGCCGCTGGATGGCGTATATCCAGGATGGGCTGCTCTGGCTTTCGCCCACCGACAAAACCGGCACGATCACCGGCAAGCCCCGGCAGCTGACGACCGAACTGGCCGACTCGCCCACCTGGTCGGGCGATTCACAGCGGTTGCTGTATCTGGCAACCGACACGCTGCGGCAGGTATACCTGGCCGACAACCGAACGGAGACCGTTCCGATGCAGTTTACGTGGCAACCCGCCAGGCCCGCCAGTTCGCTGGTCGTTCATGCCGGTCGCGTATTCGACGGTCGTTCGGCAACATACCGTACCGACGTCGACATTCTGATCGACGGCAACCGGATTCGTGCCATCGAACCGCATCAGTCCAACCGGCCGGGCCGGGTCGTCGACGCATCGACCAAAACGATCATCCCTGGTCTGTTTGAAATGCATTCGCATCAGAGCGCGATGTCGGGCGAGCAGCAGGGGCGGCTGTGGCTATCGTACGGCATTACCTCCGTGCGCGAACCCGGTGCCGACCCGTACGACGCCCTCGAACGGAAGGAGTCGTGGGCCAGCAATCGCCGGGCGGGGCCGCGTCAGTTCTTTACGGGTGGCCTGACCGACGGTACTCGTATCTACTACGGACTGGCAACCAGTATCTCATCACCCGAACAGCTCGACCGTGAACTGAACCGATCCGTGCGACTGGGCTTCGACCTGATAAAAACCTACGTCCGCATGCCCGACGCCCTGCAACAGCGCATTACGAGCTTTGCCCACGCCCACGGTATGCCCGTTTCATCGCACGAGATTTACCCGGCCATGCGCTACGAAGTCGACGCCGTCGAGCACATCGGCGGTACGAGTCGGCGGGGGTATTCACCCAAAATTTCGGCTATGAACCGCACCTACCAGGACGTCATTCAACTCATCGCCAAATCAGGTATGAATATCACGCCCACGATTTCACTGCAAGGTGGCTTCTACGTATTGGCTGGGCGCGACCCTAATTTTTTCGAGAATAAACAGTACAAGGCATTCTATTCCGAGCGGTTCACCAACGCCCTACAGGCCGGGGCGGCTCAGGTCACCAAAATAAATCCGGGTTACCTAAGCAATTTTGGTGACCTGCAAAAGACTATCAAAACGCTGATTGGCGCAGGTGCGCATGTCACGACGGGCACCGACAGCCCGTTTGTACCCTATGGGATGAGCCTGCACACGGAGCTACAG